>JABJKL010000088.1 GCA_018660405.1 Pseudomonadota bacterium
CGCCCTCGATGACATAGGCACCGGCGTTCACCTGCAAGATCAAGTCGACGATATCTTTTAGCGCCACGTCGGTAGTATGCGGTCCCGGCCAGCTTCCCCAACACACGTGATAGCGGATCTTTTCGGCGGGAATGCCTTCGAGGGCGAAGTTCAGCACCTCAACATGCTTTGCCACCCAGTCACGGTATTCTTGGAACGTGCTGGGGGGTACCATCCGGTCATAGGTGACGGTCGCGCGGGCATCGTCGAGTTGGAGCAGCAGCCCTGAATCGACGATGGTATTGTATTCGACCTTCATGGCATTGCCGATGGCTTCCAAGCAGTCGTCTTCAGTTGCGTAAAATTCATTGATCCGGTCTGGGATGACACTCGAGGGTGCGGCAACGGGCAGGAAGCCTTCAGTGACGCCAGCTTGGTCGAGGGCTGCTTTCATATTGACGACATCGCGCTCGACATCGGCTATCCCGATATACTCAATTGGGCCGACGCAGACCGCTTGATTTATGGTAGCGAATTTCTGTTTGCCGTCGAGCTCTTCATAGAACTCGGCAAAGCGTTCGCGATCCGCTCCCTGGGCGAAGGTGTTTTCGTCGGCAGGCATTTCGCGTTTTTCAAAACCGCTTAACCGTTCCAGCGCATATTGCGACCAGCTGATCGACTTGCCGAATTCACCATCGCTAGGGATGTCGATGCCGGCGGCTTTCTGCTCAGCGACAATCCTGGCGACACTGCTTTTGAGGCAGTCGGCATAACCTGCTTCGTCATAGGGCTGTCCGGCCTGCAACGGCTTGATGTAGGTCAATAAATCATCTGGACGGATAAGGCTGCCGACATGGGTGGTGAGGATACGACCTGTACTGCGCTGCATGGTTTGATAGTCCTATGAAGTAGGGAGCTGCCAATTGATGACGGATTACACTAAATTATCTGGGGAGTATACAGGGTGGTTTTTCGCCACGACCCCACTGCCAGAGTGAGCCGTCTTTTCGTAGGGCTAAGGTTCTGTTCGAATTTGAGGCGACGTCAGTGACATTGCTGAGAATGGGTTCGGGTCGGTGCCATATTCGCTGCCCCACGCGACGATCTTGTCGTTTTTTAGGATTGCAACTGTGTGTGATGATCCAGTGGCGATGGCTTTCGCGCCGCCAACAATCTTGCTCCAGCGAACCGCTTTGTCGTCAAGCCCGTGCTTACCAACCGAGCCATAAATATTGCCGTCGGTCCCAAGCATGTCGCCGCCGCTTGCGATTGGCGATTTTGCTGACCAGTATGATCACCGCGAAGGCAATGACGACTTTACCCCGGCTGGAAAATTGTTCCGTAGCATGTCTGCGGAGGACCAGGGGCGTCTAATTGATACCATTGCCAGTGCGATGGAAGGCGTGCCGGAGGATATCGACAATCGTCAAGTGGGTTATTTCCATAAGGTCGAGCCAGGGTATGGAAACGGCATTATGAAATGCTTGGTGAAGAGCTATTAAGGAAATGTAGAAAGCCGGGGAACTCTGAGTCCCGGTTAACACTACTCAAGACTAAGAGTAATTCGATATGAGAACACTGGCTCAATTTCTCTTCCCCGCGATTTCCGAGATTTCAGCCTGGGTGGCATTCGGACTTCGAGAAAGCCTTCCTGTTCCTCACTTCAACAGCGTTTGAGGAAAAGACACGCAGTTTAGATGAGGCCTTGCTGAATCAGCCGGTTGAGTCTTAAAATATAATTGAATCGGTTCTTCATCGACCCGCTTCATTAGAGCGCCCCTAAGACGGCGTGAAGCAAATTATTTCGGGAGGTTACATGTTAAATAAATTGAAATATGCCCTGCCAGTCGCGATCGCGGCTGGTTTCGTGGCGATGCCTACTCTGGCTAATAAATTGGGTGGTCATTACAAAAATAAAACTATTACGATAACAATTCCGTATGGCCCTGGTGGAACTTATGACAAATACGGTTCTAGTTTTTCCAATCATTTAGGGAAAGAAATCGCAGGTAAACCAACAGTCATCATGCAGTATATGCCTGGTGCTGGCGGATCCAGAGCGATGAATTGGTTTGCTAACGTTGCTCCTAAGGGTGGATATAATTTATTGGTTCCACTTGACAATTCTATTGTGAATCAGTTGCTCCGTCCGGACAAAATGAAATATAACGCGAACGATTTTACGTGGTTGGGGTCTTCTAATCAGACCAACTCAGTTATCGCTATTAGAACTGATAGCGGTATAAAATCTATAAGCGATATGAAAAAGATTAAAACGATCGCTTCAGTTACTGGACCAGCTTCTAGTACATTTTTGTTTATTAGTTTGGCCGGTGGTTTGCTCGATTGGAAAACACAAATTGTAGCAGGGTATAAAGGATCCTCGCGCGCAATGTTTGCTATTGAGCAGGGTGAGACACAGATGACGGCTCCAAACTGGTTAGCATGGAGTTCCAAAGTACCTCATTGGTTTACTGGAAAGCGGCCTTTCGCAAAGGCGATTTTACAAAACGGAATCGACCCAGATCCTGATTTGCCTGGTGTACCAATGTTAACAGATCTAATAAAAGAAAAAGATAAACCTATGGCGGAGTTCTTGGCTTCTGCCGGTCCACTCGGACGTGGTTTGGTTTTGCCTCCTGGCGCTCCGAAACGCTTGGTTGCGCCTTTGCGTGCTGCCTATGATAGGATGAATAAATCGCCAAAGTTCTTGTCAGAGCTTAAGAAACGGAAATTAAGGCTCATTGCTACTAGCGGTGCGGATATCCAGAAAATGGTTGCGGAAACTATTAAGTCTGCATCTCCGGCAGTTGTTAAGGCG
>JABJKL010000209.1 GCA_018660405.1 Pseudomonadota bacterium
GCACAGTTCACTCAACTATATGACGCCGTTGGCGTTTGCAAACCAAGCAGCATAAAATGAATTATCTCATCCAAGAAATGGTACTAACTTGGGGGAAAGGTCAACGGCACCCTCATTGGGCCGCCAATGCCCAGCCCTTTTTATGCGGCTATGTCTGACGCTGATGTAAAAGCGATTGTGGCGTACCTGAGAACGATTAAGCCCGTTAAAAACGTCATACCAAAATCTGAGTATTATATTCCGCTTCCGGCCAATTACGGTCCGAAAGTGGGTTCTGTTCCAGAAATTAGCAAGGATGATCCGGTTGCCTATGGAGAATATCTTGCTCATTCACTGGGGCATTGCACCGAGTGTCATACGCCGGTGGTAGAAGGCCATACCGACTTTAATCTCTTGAATGCAGGCGGGCGAATTTTACCGAATGTTTCCGGGCTCGGTTTCACCGCTGTTTCCAGAAATATTACCCCCCACCCGGAAACGGGGATTGGTCAATGGACAGATGAAGAGATCAAACGGGCCATCACCAAGGGCATTAGCCGTGATGGCCGTGAATTACTTAACGTAATGGCATTTTCTTATTACGATAAAATGAGTGATGAAGATATAGACGCTCTCGTGGCGTATCTGAGATCAGTACCGCCACTCTAAATTTTGTCTTAAAAAAACGGGCTCAAAAACTAGAAAGCCTTAACTATAAAACCTGGGAGCACAACAATGAAAACCAAAGTAATAACAATAATTTCAATAATTTGTTCCTTGAGCCTGAGTGCGGTAGCGGTCGCCCAGGATGATGCCCTTCTGGAGCGAGGGACTTACCTAATGGAGGGCATTCTTGCTTGTGAGAATTGCCATACACCCAAAGACCCTGAAACCCACGCAGAAATTAGAAGCATGGCCTTCGCAGGTGCTAATGTTTTGAGCGATGAAGCTCATACTCCTTATGCGCCTAATATTACGATGGACGTCGAGACAGGAATCGGGAGTTGGACCGATGAAGAAATCATAACCGCGATGCGCGATGGTCTCCGACCGGACGGAACGATCATTGGTCCGCCGATGCCCAGCCCGGGATTTTACGCCACTATGTCAGACAACGATGTCAGAGCAGTTGTGGCCTACCTGAGAACGGTAGAACCGGTTAACAACGTGGTGCCTAAATCGACATACAATTTTCCGCTCCCGCCTAATTATGGTCCTAAAGTAGAGTCCGTTGCCGAACCCGACAGGAGCGATCCAATCGCCTACGGAAAATACGTTACCGAATCTCTGGGCCACTGTGGCGCCTGTCACACACCGTTAGGTGAGGGCGGGCTTGACTTTAGTCGCCACAACGCAGGCGGTCAGGTTTTCGCCAATCTTTTCGGTTTTAATATGACCGCAGTTTCCTTGAATATTACCCCTCACCCCACGGCCGGGATTGGTGAATGGACCGACGAAGAAATTAAACGAGCCATTACCAAAGGTATCAGTCGCGATGGCCGCGAATTAGCCAAGGTCATGGCGTTCTCGTATTACGACAAGATCAATGATGAAGATCTGGATGCGATGGTTGCTTATCTAAGAGCATTGCCACCGATCCAGTAAACCAAACACCTGGTTTAGGGCGCCACGCTAGTTATAAAGCGTAACCGTACTCAAACAGGCTGAGGCCTTTGCACGAGCATGCGAAGGCCTTCCATTTCCGCCGACAATTCTGGCAACTATTCCGACAATGCGGCTCTAACCGCCGGTTCAAGACGGGTGAGCCCCCAGCGCTTGCCCTCTTCAACAGCGGCATCAGTGCTGGCACCATTTTCTTGCGCTTCAGATATAGCGGCCAATGCACCCACCCGGTTACTGCTGCCGCAATGGACCAACACAGGCTCGTTGCCAAAAGATTTTAGTAGTGACTGTAACGACGCGGCGTTTACGGGGTTAATATCACCAGCGCCATCAATTGGAATATTGTGGTAAGTCACACCATCGATCGATTCAACATATTCCTGTTCGTTCCAATCAAGCTCGCTCGCAGGGCGCAAACTAACAACATGCTTGATGCCAGAATTGCCTAGTGTCGTTAGTTGCTCTTGTGTCGGCTGGCCTGCAGAAAATACGCTGGCTTCCGGGTGGTTAAGGTTCATTATTTCCGAGTTTTGAATGGCCTCAACATTGAGCGTATTTTGGGTTGTCGCCAAAGACGAACAACCGATGGTTAAAAATGCAAAGACACTCATTACGGCTAATCTTCTAATTGTTTTCATCATTTTGATCCTATTCACGTTATGGTTTGAATACGGGTGTGGAGAGACTTTTGGGCGAAACTTGAAATTCGGCCTTTTTGACACGAATTTTATTTTCACCCACCAGGCGGCCGTTTAATGCCTGCATGGCAGCCTTGGCCTCTCCGGCCCTGGGCATTTCAACAAAGCCAAACCCCTTCGACTTGCCAGTTTCTTTGTCCATGATTATAGAACAGAACTGTATATTGCCAAGCGGATCAAACAAAGCTTTGAGTTCAGCTTCAGTGGTGCTGCGGTCGAGATTGCGGATTAATAATTTCACTAAGCCTCCGCCTCGCGAAGCCGCTCTTGTCGTTTCGCCTCGTCGGCCAACACAGATTCAATCTCACTGACCACCGCTGCCACATCTGCCTGATGCGTATCTTCGGCGTGAATTCCGCTCAGTGCGGTATCTTCGTAAAGCTCACCTTGCTCATATAGCGCCCACATTTCGTGTGCACTACGGTTCTTTAACAGCTCCGGAGAGTACTGCCCATAGTAATTGTTGATGTTTTGTACATCGCGAATCAGCATTTCTTCAGCACGATTATTCGCGGAGGCATCAACCGCCTGCGGTAAGTCTATGATCACCGGTCCTTGAGCATCTACCAGCACATTGAACTCTGACAAATCTCCGTGCACCATACCGATACAAAGCATTTTCTTTACGTATTCCATAACGGTCGCATGGTCTTTTATCGCCGCATCGGCGGTCATCGACACGTCTGTCAATCGCGGCGCGACGAGACCTTCAGCGTCGGTGATCAATTCCATCAGCAACACACCATCGAAGCAGCCATAGGTTTCCGGCACTCGCACATCTGTGTTTGCCAGCTTAATCAGGGCATCAACTTCCGCGGTTTGCCAAACTTCTTCCTGCTGTTTACGACCGTAAGACGAACCCCGTTCCATAGCGCGTGCGCGCCGGGTGTTGCGAACCTTGCGACCCTCCTGGTACTGAACCGCTTGCTTGAAGCCGCGTTTTAACGACTCCTTGTACACTTTGGCGCAGCGAATTTCACCCAGCGAGCTCACCACGAAAACATCGGCTTCTTTACCACTCATTAAGCGGCTGATCACCTCGTCTACCAGGCCGTCTTCGACCAGCGGTTGAATTCTATTGGGGACTTTCACTTGACTGAAAAAGCATTGGGTTCTGTTGACAGTTATTCTGCTGCGCATAATACAGCAAGCACCGGTGTTTAAGGTGGCGAGAATTATCGTTTACGCAAATTTCGATACTTGTTTTAGTCGGCGGTTAATCTATATGATAGACCCCTAATAAACAGGGGATTGATAAATGTCGTTAACACTTTTTGGTTTTGGGGCTTCGCGTTCGTTTCGATGCTTGTGGGCGTTGGAAGAGGCGGGCCTGGATTTTGAGTACATTCCGCTAACATTTGGAAGTGATGAGGCGGGTGGCTCCCAGTGTGATGATTACCTGGTCAGAAACCCACAGGGCAAGGTACCCACTTTGCAGCATGATGATTTTGTGCTCACCGAAAGTGCAGCCATTCTGAACTATATTGACACCCTGGCCGATGGCCGGTTTATTCCAAAGGGCGCAAAAGCCAGAGCCAAATATGACGAGCTTGCTAGCTTTGTGGTGACCGAATTGGAACAACCTCTGTGGACATTCGGTAAGCATCGTTTTGCGATTCCCGAGGAATATCGAGTGGAAGCAATTTTCGAAACGGCGAATTGGGAGTTCAAAAAGGCGCTCAACACCTTGCAGAAGTTAGTCGCGCTGGACAGCGCCCCAAACCATTATGCGCTGGGTGACTCGTTCACGTTTGCCGACATTCTACTGGCACAGACCTTTCATTGGGCTTTTCGGTTTGAGATCGAAGTGCCGCAGGAATGCCTGGATTTTCGCGACGAGATGTTTAAGCGTCCCGCTTGCGTTAAAGCGTTGGCGCGTATCGAGTAGGGCTTAATTAGGGTAGGGCTTAGGGCTTGGCGGGCAGCTATTTCTGCCCCCGAAGTTTTTTGGTAAAACTCACTAAACCCAAAAAGCTCAGCACGCACAGTCCCACACCGAATATAAATACGGTTATGCGGTACCACAGCCGATCCACCTTGGCGGTGTGCAGCGGGGAACCCAGATTATAGAGCTGCTCAACCGCGGGCAGCCTGCCTGCGTTTAAACGCATATCCATATAGCCCCGGTCGGCATCAATATATAACAGGCTTAAACCACTCTGATTCCAGTCGCCAGCCTGCTGCGTACCAATCAGCCGATACGAAGATATTGCGGGCGGCCGAACTGAGCGTATGGTGCCACCAGGAAAGCTTGCCTGCGCACGACTGAACGCCGACAGCCAATCTCCATGTTCAGGGCCGCTTAGCTCGTCCAGCTCTTCCGTATATAAATTGCTGCAGGCTTCTGTCCGCCGATAGTCTTCAAGCAGCAGTTCTTCCGTTTGCGTGGGGAAGCTCAACATCGCACCCGTTATCAACAGCACGCAGGCGGGCAGTGCCGTTAAAATTCCAATATTACGGTGCGTGGCTAATAAGTTACTGCGGCCCCAACCAGCCACCCACAAGCGCCAGTTAAATGCGCTGCGGGCCGGCCACCACACGATCAAACCCACAAACACCAGCAATACCATCGCCAAAGCGGCGATACCCACGATCATTAGTCCGGTATTACCCAATAACAATCGGTGGTGCAGGTCGTATAACCATTCTTCGGGCCGGTCGTTTAAATACCATTGGTCAACCAGCGCGCCTGTGTTATCCAGCAGTGCGTAATTGCTGCCCGGCAAAAACACTTTGTGCAAGCCAAGATTCTCGTAGCCAAAGGCCAGTAGCAATACCTCGTCACCAAATTGAGCTTCCGCTGCCGACGCTACCGTGGTCGCCAGTTCAGGGGTGATTTCCATTACCGAACGCGATACAGGTTCGGTGAGCCACAGATACTCCTTCTTCCACACCAGTGCAGAACCAGTGATTGAGACGAGTAGAATAAGTAAAGCCAGCACAAACCCACCCCAGGCGTGCAGGCTGCGTAAAAAGGAGATAATTTTCATCGCGGCATTATAAAAGAATCAACCGCTAAAGGAATCCCTCTTCCCTCTATTATTGCCAATATCAGGCACAAGCGCCCAGTTCAAGCTCGTGGAGATATAAGTCGGCGCAGACGTAATACCGGCCTTGTGAAGCGTTTTTAACATTAAACCTGAAATATGGCCGTATAAACTACAAAATGGCCGTAATAACGCTATAAATAGACAGATATCTAATAACAACCCATATTAATATGTATTAATGGCCGTATTAGTGGTATAATTACAAGAATATGAGCAATATAAACAAACAAATGGCCGTATTATTGTTTCTGGAGAACGAAAATCAGCCTCTGGGCCTGCCCGAAATATCAGACCGCCTGCATGAACACTATGTTTTTGTTGCCGAGCGAACCCTACGCAGGTGGTTGCACACTTGGGTAGAGGCCGGGTTGCTCAGACGTACCGGAAAAAAGCGCGGAACCCGCTACCAGTGGGCTGAAAACCACAGAAATATTCGCTGACGCCTGGTCCTGGCTTTATTTTAGTGCGCGTTGTAGCGCGAAGCGGGTAAAAATTGGCCCTGCGATTTCAAAAAACACCGTGGTGCTAATCGCAATAGAGAGCAATATGGGCCGGTATTCCGGAAACTGGTTGGAAGCCACCAGTGCCATGCCAGTCGCAACCCCTGCTTGAGGTAACAAGGCCATGCCCATAAAGTGTTTGGTCGTTGCATCTGTATTGCTCACGGATGCACCCATCCAGGCACCGCCAATTTTGCCGATAATCCGCCCGACTATAAATACCGCGCCGATAAGCCCCAATCCATTGAGCGCACTGAATTCCAGTGATGCCCCGGCCAACACAAAGAAGATCACCATAAACGGCCACTCGATATTTTCAATCTCATGGAAGGGATACTCGTGGTGCCAAGCAAAATTAGCGATAACAGCGCCCATCGTCATCGTTGCAATCAGAAAAGACACATGCAAATACAGCGCAATACCTCCGCACAAGAACACCAACCCAAGTGCTTCGGCCAACATGGGTTGCCCCGGGCTAATGCGCCCGGTGAGGTTCGCCGCGGGTAAGCCAATCGCCAGGCCAAGCAATAGCGCGCCACCGATATCCTGCATTGCGAACATCAGCGGCGAGCCAGCACCATTGCCGCCTAACATGGCTGCCACCACGGCCAGCCCAAGGCTAAAAATGATCAAGGCCCACACGTCATCCAGCGCTACGATATTTAGCAACAAGCGGGCAAATGGATTCTTGTCGCTAGCTTTTGATTCAAGCACCACATCGCTGGTGGCCGCAGGGTCGGTGGCAGCCGCAATACAGCCCAACAGCACAGCGACGGCAAGCGGAGCACCCAACAGGGTTAAGCCCAGCGCAACTACCACCGTGCAGCCAAGCGCTGCAGTAATGGATACCCACAACAATTGCTTGCGAGAGCCCGCTAAATGCCTGCGTGTGAGCTTGCCACCCAACAGAAACCCCACCATCAATAAGGCCATGTTGGTAATGGGTTCAAATTGATCGCTCAAGCTGGCAGGAATTAGCGCCAAGGCTTCGTCACCAACCGTCACTCCAAAAATAAGCAACAAAGTAACCCGCGGCAAAAACGTATGTCGGCCAATATAATCCGTTACCAGGCCAACAAGCAGAATGCCGCCAATAGCGATAAGAAATTCAGCAGTATGCGACACGGCTACGATTAGGCAGTGTTTTTAAGTGGACGATATTCCTTAATAGCTTCTAGCTCAGATTCTTCAGTTTGCTTTGCTTTAAACAAATCCCATCTAACCTGTAAATTTAGCCAAAAGTCGGCAGATACCCCGAAAAACCGCGCCAGACGAAGTGCAGTGCTCGGTGTTACCCCACGTTTTTGGTTAACCAATTCGTTCACGCGCTGATACGGCACATGTATTGAATCTGCAAGTTCACGCTGCGTAATTTGCATAGGAGTAAGAAATTCTTCAACCAGCATCTCACCTGGGTGGGTTGGTGTTCTATTTTTGGGTATTTGAATCATAAAATCAC
>JABJKL010000099.1 GCA_018660405.1 Pseudomonadota bacterium
CCCAGACGATGGCTTTGGTTTGCATATAAACGCGCATTCCCTGAGTTCCTTTCTCCCGGCCCAAGCCACTCTCCTTATAGCCTCCAAAAGGTGTCGAGATCGATTGTTGTTTATAGGTATTGATCCAGACCGTGCCTGCTTGTAATTCACGTGCAACTCGCCACGCGCGTTTTAGATCGTTTGTCCAAATTCCGGAAGCCAGTCCATAGACGCTATCATTGGCTTGGCTAAGTAAATCTTGCTCGTCGTCAAAAGGTAATACGGTAACCACGGGGCCAAAAACTTCTTCCTGACAAATGCTGGACTGATTAGTGACATTGCTAATGACAGTGGCAGGATAGTAGGCACCTGATGCAAGCGCTCCTGCCTCGGGGATCTTCCCACCACAGAGTAAATCAGCTCCTTGTTCAACTGCTTGGCTAACTAGACTATGCACCAGATCACGGTGCGCAAATGTTGCCAGAGGTCCTAATTCGGTCGGTGATTCATCGGGTGGCCCCACGACTAATTCATTGGCGCGCCCAACCAACGATGATACAAACTTATCAAAAATCGAGCGCTGAATAAAAACTCTTGAACCGGCGACACAGGATTGCCCGGCACCTGAAAATATGCCGCTCACCACTCCATTAAGCGCAGCATCGAAGTCGGCATCGGCAAAGACTATATTTGGAGATTTGCCACCCAATTCTAATACTACGGGTTTCAACAAGGCGCCAGCACTCGCGGCGATTCGCTTTCCAGCTACCGGACCACCGGTAAAGCTAATCATACCAATATCTGGATGCTCGACTATCAACCGGCCTATATCGGAGGCCCCTGTGATGACGGATAAAACGCCGGGAGGTAAGCCGGCTTCTTCGCCTATGCGCGCGTACTCCAGTGCAATGAGTGGTGTGACTTCAGATGGCTTAAGTATCACGCAATTTCCTGCAGCAAGTGCTGGTGCGATTTTATTGGCTTCAAGCAAGGCTGGTGAATTCCAGGGAGTGATCAAGCCGACGATACCGATGGGCTCGCTCACCGCCATTGACATATAGTCCCCTCGCGCAGGCGTAACAAGACCTTCTAAGGTTTCGCAAACGCCCGAATAGTAGCGAAAGCAGTTTGCCGCACCGGCGATCATTTGACGGCATTCGCTAATTGTTTTGCCGTTGTCGGTCATTTGAATATGACTGAGTTTGTCGGCATCCGCATCAATCAACTCACCGATCCGGTAGAGAAATCGAGCACGCAAATGCGGTTTCAAATCACGCCAGTCAGGATTGTTGAAAGCTAGCTGAGCGCCTTTTACAGCATTGTCGACATCAGCCGCAGAGGCGCCGCCGATAATCGCTACTTTATTGCCATTTGCAGGGTTTGTCGAAGCGAAGGGTTCGCCACTGCCGGAGGTCCATTCCCCTGCGCTATAAAATTTACGAGTCTCGCTCACCAAATGCTCTCCTGTTGGCAAAGTGTTGTTAATAGTGGGGCTACTTAATTAATCAGAGGTTCCTTAACTATTAAGTCAAGTCCTAAGCCAGTAGCAGTCGCTATTTGTTAGCTTATCAATATCAAGCAAACAAAGAATTTTAATTGAACCTTTCCTTGGTCGCTATTATTCAATCGCATAAGCTCTTGACTAGTTTTATGCATTTGTATAAATTAACGCCTATGTAAGATGAATACAAGTATTTTATGTCGTGTCATTGCTAAGTTCTTGATGTTACGGAGAAGATGACGAAATACAGCAGCTGGGGAGATACAAGCATTGAGCGAGCAAGTAAAAGATGATTTTGATTCGGTCACATTAGAAATTCTGTGGTCGAGATTAATTTCTATCGCAGATGAATCGGCAGCGGCGTTACTACGCACTGCCTTCTCGACATTGGTGCGTGAATCCAATGATTTTTGTACCGTCTTGATGGATGCCGAGTGTAATTGCCTCGCAGAAAATACCGGTGGCATTCCCTCATTTGTCGGCATGTTGCCTAGTTCTGTGCGCGATTTTATTGACCGCATACCCATAGAAGAGTGGCGCCCGGGCGATTGTATTATTACCAACGATCCGTGGATTGGCTCCGGTCATTTGCCTGACATTACGATGGCATCACCTATTTTCTACAAAGATAAGCTGGTGGCTTTCTCCGGTTCGATTGCACATCTTCCCGATATTGGTGGTTCAGGCTGGGGTTCCGATTCTCGCGAACTGGTGGAAGAAGGTTTGCGTATCATGCCGGTGAAATTCATTCGAGAAAATGTAGAGGACCCCTTTGTAGGCGAAACGATCCGCTCGAATGTTCGCGTCCCTGACCAGGTCATCGGTGATATCTACGCTCAGGTAGCGGCACAGCGGGTTTGTGCTAAAGGCGTTCAGCAATTTCTTGAAGATACCGGACTGGATGAACTCACTAGTCTATCTAAGGCATTGCGCAGCCGAGCAGAACACGCAATGCGAACGGCGATTGAAGCCGTACCCGATGGGTGTTGGCATGCTTCGGTCGATGCAGACGGGTTTGATGATGAAGAGACGCATATTGAGTGTGAGCTAACTATTAAAGGCTCCGACCTTCATCTGGATTTTGCAGGTACCTCCCCACAGATTGCCCGCGGAATTAACTCAGTTTTGAAGTACACCTATTCCTATGCAACTTATCCCATCAAGTGCGCGCTCGATCCTGATAGCCCAAGGAATGAGGGTTCGTTCTTACCAGTTACCGTATCAGCTCCCGAGGGATCCATACTTAATCCGACTTCACCCGCTCCAACGGCAGCGCGACATTTAACCGGGCATTTTTTACCTGGAGTTATCTACAGATGCCTAGCCCAAATTGTTCCCGAAAAAGTGAGTGCGGACTCAGGTAGTTCACCGACATTACGTACGGTCTATGGAGGTGTGGATCTCCAAGGTAATCGATTCAATCAAGTTCTTTTTGCCTGTGGCGGCTTGGGTGCGAATCATCGCATGGACGGCTATGCCTGTACGGCTTTTCCTTCGAATACGGGTGTGGGTAGCATCGAGGCGCTGGAAAGTGCGTCACCTTTGCGAGTATGGAAAAAAGAATTGGCGACGGACTCCGGTGGCGCTGGCGAATTCCGCGGTGGTTTAGGGCAGGACATTGAAATCGAAGTGCTATCCAAATCCCCGGTCAATTTATCTACATTAGCTGACCGCGGAAAATATCCCCCAATGGGTATTCTTGGGGGTAAGAACGGCTCCCTCTCGAAAGTCGAATTGAGCGATGGATCTCATGCTCATCTAAAGTCCCGCGATATATTGAAACCAGGTGAGTTGCTAAAGTTGCACTTTCCCGGCGGTGGTGGATTCGGTAAACCCGAAGCACGTGATCCAGCCTCTATCCAAAGAGATATTGATAATGGCTATGTCTCAATAGCAGCTGCGAAAGCAGAATATGGCTATGAGGCGGTGAAGGCATCAGGATCTAAGTAGTCACCTGAACGATCGTTTAAGAGAAACTGAGAAATGCAGAAAAGAATTAGAATTGGTGTTGATGTTGGTGGCACCTTTACAGACTTTGTATTAGTCGATGAACACCGGGATATGATATTTACCGGCAAGCAGTTAACGACGCCAACTGATCCCGGTAAAGCGATCTGTGAGGGGGTAGCACGTATCGCCCTTGAAGCAGGTGTCGAAATGTCGCAGCTCGACGGCATCGTACATGGTACGACCCTGGTAACCAACGCGGTTATCGAGCGTCTAGGGGCAAAGGTTGGCTTAATTACTACCGGCGGCTTTCGTGACGTATTGGAAGTGGGGCATGAAATGCGCTACGACCTGTACGATTTATTCCTCGAAAAGCCTGAGCCTTTAGTGCCTCGTAATCTGCGTCTTACGGTTAACGAGCGTATTAGTTCCGATGGTGAAATTCTAGTCGAACTAGATGAGGCTGGATTGAAGGCGGCAAGCGATGAACTGGTGGCCGAAGGCGTCGATGCGATAGCGGTTTGTTTCATTAATGCCTATATCAATGCAGAGCACGAAAAACGTGCAAGTGACATCATACTTTCCGATCACCCTGATTTACCCGTGACAATATCGACGGTGGTCGCTCCCGAAATTCGGGAATACGAGCGTACCTGTACCGCTGTTGCGAATGCCTATGTTTTGCCATTAATGCGTCGTTATATTACTGATCTACAAGAAAAGTTAACGGCCTTGGGACTCAAAGGGCCTCTAAATGTGATGCTTTCTGGCGGTGGTATAGCGGCACTTCGTGTAGCGCAGGAGGCACCGATCCAAATGATCGAGTCGGGTCCAGCTGCAGGTGCAATTTCAGGCGCTTACTACGGTAGATTGACTGATACTAAATCGCTGATTGCGTTTGATATGGGAGGCACGACAGCGAAAATGTGCCTCATTGAAAACTTCGAACCAGAACATGCGAATACCTTTGAGGCGGGTCGAGTACGTCGCTTTCGAAAAGGGTCAGGTATTCCACTTAAGGTGCCGGTTATTGACTTGATCGAGATTGGCGCTGGAGGTGGTTCAATTTCTCGCCTTGATGCTATGGGCTTGCTAAAAGTTGGGCCTGATAGCGCTGCCTCTGAGCCTGGCCCTGTTTGTTACGGTTTAGGGGGCGAAGATCCCACGGTAACCGACGCCGATTTGCTGTTGGGGTATTTGTCACCGGACTATTTTCTCGGTGGTGAAATGTCGCTCAACGTTGATGTAGTACGCGATGCGATTGACGTAAAACTAGCAGGGCCTTCCGGCTTGGATGTGACAGCCGTTGCTGCGGGAATTCATGCCATTGTGAATAACAATATGGCTGCGGCAACACGCTCACATATAGCGGAAAAAGGTCGCGATCCACGCCGTTATACCTTAGTTGCCACCGGTGGTGCGGGTCCCGTACATGCCTATGGTGTGGCCAAGCAACTCAAACTGAATCGTTATATCTGCCCCTTAGGTGCCGGTGTTTCTTCAGCGCTTGGTTTTTTAATTGCCGCGCCTGCAACTGAAGGTGTTCACAGTTATGTGTCGCTTCTAGATCAGCTTGATCTAAAAAAAGTACTTAAGATTTACCGGGGCTTGTCAGAAACGGCGATTCAATCGCTGGTAGAAGCAGGTGGTGATGTAAATACGATCACCATCAAGCAGCGTGTTGAAATGCGATACAAGGGCCAGGGTTTTGAGATTTCAGTCGATCTGCCAGATGATTTAACAGGCGTTAACCTGCTCCAATTGCTCAAGGCTGATTTCCTTGCGCGTTATACCGAATTGTTTGGTCGTAGTATTTCTGACGTTGCCATCGAAACGGTGGCATGGCGTATTAATGCTTCTGGTCCAACGCCGAATATTCAACTAAATTTTGAAGGTCAGCAAATTGACCGCGGCGCAGCCGACAAGGGTGAACGTCAGGTTTATTTCCCAGAGACGGGCTACGCACCTTGCAAAATTTACAATCGATATGGCCTCGCCGCAGGCACCAGTTTCCCTGGACCAGCGGTGATAGAAGAACGTGAATCAACTGTTGTCGCAGGACCGGATACGACTATAACAGTTGATAACCACCTGAATCTGATTATCGATATCCACTACACCCAAATTACCGATTAGGAATGACCCATGAGTAATACTGTAGAAGTACTAGCCGACGCTTTTCGTGATGTAGGAACGCCTTTTATCGTCGGTCACCCAGGCGGTGATACCGTGCATTTAATGGATGCTGCTCGTGAACGTGATATGCGCTATATCTTAATGAAGCAAGAAGTTGCGGGAGCGATGCTAGCGGCGACCTGGGGTGAAATTACCGGCAGCCCGGGCCTTTGTACCTCAACCCGCGGACCAGGTGCGACGAATATGGTGAACGGAGTTGCCTATGCTTGGCTAGACCGTGCGCCGTTGATTGCGCTAACTGACCAGTATCCAA
>JABJKL010000217.1 GCA_018660405.1 Pseudomonadota bacterium
AATCGATTCCGCGAAGAAATGCATAATTTTTCGACTCGACACGCTGCGTTAATCGCAAAAGGTGACCCTTATCACAATCCTAATTTCAATAAAGATCATGACGATTATCGTTACTTGTGAAGAAGCACCCCTTAATGAAAGGCATATTTAAAAAAGTCGCTAACATCACAGCCCGACTGCCGGCTTTGAGCAAACCGAGCCGCGAGCGAACCGAGTTTGTATTGCACTGGATAGCGGATTCACCGGCAACGATGGTGGTATTCAATCTGTTTTTGTGGATGCTGTTGGGGTTTGTGCGGTTGAGGCAACGAGCAGGGAGAGTGTGGTTTGGTATTGTCTCAAAAGTATTGCCAGACCGGGAGGTAGTTGAGTCGCAGCTGGAACTAAAAACCGGTGAGGCATTTCCTGCGCGGCCCACACGCGTGAGACCAAGGGTGCTATTGGTTATTGAAGAAACGGTGCCGCAATGCTTCCGTTACCGCGTAGAACAGAAAATCCATCAATTGAACGCATTGGGTTGGGACAGTGAGTGGATCTCGTGGCGGCACGGTGGATTGGCTCGTGAGCGGATGCATCTTTTTGATATCGTATTGTTTTATCGTGTGCCGGGCTTTTCGGATGTATTGCTGACCATTCGATACGCTAAAGCGATTAATAAAATAGTTATTTACGATACAGATGATTTGATATTTGATCGCGCTCGGCTCGAGGAGAAGTTTAAAGGTGGCAGTGGCCAACTATCGCAGCATGATTACGAGCAGATGCTGAAGGGTGCGGAGTTGTATCGGAGCGCACTCAAACTTTGTGATTATGCGACTACCACCACACCAGCGCTGCAAAACGAGATCGAACGTGTTATTGGCAAAGGGCGCTGCGCGATATTACCGAACGCACTCGACCAAACGGTGTTCGAGGTGCTCGACACGCCAATGGCACAAAAGCCTGAAGGTGTTATTCGATTAATTTATGGTAGCGGTACGCGGACTCATGACGCTGATTTCGCTCTGGTTGGCGAGGTTCTCGCCCGCCTGATGGACAAACACCCAAATTTGGAGCTCATCATAATCGGTTTTCTGACGCTGCCGGTGTCATTAGAATCCTATGTCGATCGAATTCAACGCATGGAGTTGATGGATTTTGACGTTTACCTGACTACCTTGCGCTATGCGGATATCAGTATAGCGCCGTTAGAGGAGGGGATATTCGCTGATTGTAAGAGTGAGATTAAGTGGCTCGAGGCGGGCGTATTTGGGATTCCTTCAGTGGTGACACCGACTAGCACATATAGAGATGTGATTGATCCAGGCGTTGATGGGTTTTTTGCCAACAATGAAGCGGAATGGGAAAAAACGATTGGTCAGTTAATCGAATCAGAGTCGCTGCGCCGCCAAGTGGGTGAGGCGGCACGGGTTAAGGCCAGAGCCAATTATGGGCGTAAGGCGATGCAAGCCGGTATGGCCAATACTCTCAATAATTTTCAAACTGATATGTGCAAGCGGGGCCTTTGCTATCCCCAAAAGCAGCGTAAGCGTATTTTGATTGTTCATACAATATATCCACCTGAAATTATTGGTGGTGCAACTGTAGTGGTTATTCGTTCGGTGGAGGAACTACAGCGCAAGTATGGCAACGATTTAGATATAGTGGTTCTTAAATCTGAGTTGACGCTTACTTCGCCTTACCAGGTTACGGAATATGTTTGGAAAGGTACCTTGGTACAAAGTGTAGGCATACCGCCTGAAAAAGATTTTGAGTGGCGATATCGGGACGAATATTTGAAAAAATTGTTTGATGAATATCTTGCCTATTTCAAACCAGATTTGATTCATTTTCATTGTGTTCAGAGATTAACCGGCACCCTTTTGGAAAGTGCCGCAGAGTTGTCGATTCCCTATGTTGTTACGGTGCATGATGCGTGGTGGTTATCTGAGCATCAATTTTTACTGGACGAAGAGGCTAATCTGGTAGATTTCAATCAATTGAACCCACTGGTTGTAGCACAAACCTCCCCGGATACTGCGGCGGCCATAAAGCGTTCGACGTACTTAACCAAGCTGCTCGCTGGAGCCGAAAAAATATACGCCGTATCTGAGTATCAAGCGGCTCTTTATAGACAGAATGGCCTGACAGATATTGCCGTCAATAAAAATGGATTGCCGCCGGTAAAGACGCTGGCGGGAACACCGTCACCCAATGGGAAGCTTCGTTTAGGCTATGTTGGCGGGGTTTGTGATCACAAGGGTTACTATCAGCTAAGACGCGCGCTTGAAAGCATCCAGTGTGTGGATCTTGAGTGTCATATTATTGATCTGGATGCGGATCACGCCGACATTAAACCGACAGGCCAATGGGGTGCTACGGACGTGTTTATCTGGGGGCGACAAACGCCCGAGGGAATGGACGATTTTTATACCGCGATTGATGTGCTTGTCGCGCCATCAGTGTGGCCAGAGAGTTTTGGTTTGGTAACGCGTGAAGCGGCATTGCGCGGTCGGTGGGTGGTCGCTGCTCAAGCGGGTGGTATGGCAGAAGATGTGATACCCGAGCGCACGGGTTTCACTTACCCTATGCGCGATGACGCAGCTTTAAAAGCAGTGTTAATGAAACTAAATGCGGATGCCCGTTATTATTTGGAGAATGATCCCGATATTGAAAGCAGTCGTGCCCAGATTACCTCGCTCGAAGATCAAATTGACGAACTAGCACATGATTACCAGCAATTGATTCACCAGTGATAAACTTCGTTCGATCGCCCTATTAACTGACAACCAAGACCAAGCGAAAATACCCATGGATATTTCAGTCGTCATACCTTTTTTGAACGAACGAGAAAATCTAAAACCACTGATCGATGAATTGGAGTCCAGTCTGGGTCCATTGGTTCAACAGGGAAAAGATTATGAACTGCTATTTATTGATGATGGGAGTACTGATGACGGGCTTGCGGTGCTAAACAAGCAGCACGATCGTAACCCTCGAATCAAAGTTGTGGAGTTCAGACGAAATTTTGGTCAGACCGCTGCAATGGCAGCAGGCCTTGATCACAGCGAAGGTGAGGTGGTGATTACCATGGACGCTGACCGGCAGAATGACCCGGCTGATATCCCACAATTATTGGACAAGCTCGATGAAGGCTTCGACCTGGTGTGTGGCTGGCGGCGAGACCGCAAGGATACTTATTGGTCGCGAAGGCTTCCGTCTATGCTCGCTAATAAATTGATATCGAGGATCACAAATGTACCGTTACACGATTACGGCTGCACGCTGAAAGCCATGCGTAAGGAAGTGGCCAAGGGCATTACTCTCTATGGTGAGATGCACCGTTTTATACCGGCAATCGCTAGTTTTATGGGGGCAAAGATTGCTGAAGTGGTGGTAAATCACCGCGCCCGTACCGCTGGAGAATCCAAGTACGGTTTGTCCAGAACTTTTCGGGTAATTTTAGATTTGGTGACGGTTAAGTTTTTATTGGGCTATTCTGGCAGGCCCATCCACTTTTTTGGTATACCTGGATTTATTTGCGGCAGTGCGGGGCTTCTTACCGCGACCTATCTCGCTATCGGGCGCATATTCTTTGGCATGCCACTCAGCGATCGTCCATTGCTTCTATTCGCTTTGGTGCTAATTTTGTTGGGTGTGCAGTTCATCATTTTCGGTTTGCTCGGCGAGCTTCAGATACGGACGTATTACGAAAGCCAGAACAAGCCGGTCTATTACGTTCGATCAAAACTAGGGTTTGATAACGCGTAGAATGAAGCCGTTCGCTTTATTGAAAACAGTTCGCTGATCGAGAAAGAATAGTGAATGTTTGCGCGATAGTCGTTACTTACAATCCGAATATTGATGTTTTGACTCGCTTGATCGAGTCTTTGAGCCCCCAGGTTACCCATATAGTGATCGTGGATAATGGCTCTCTCAATAAAGAATCAATATCTACACTAACATCGGCCGTGATTCGATTTCATCCTCTGGAATCAAATTTTGGTATAGCGCATGCGCACAACCAGGGCATAACCCAGGCCAGAAAACTTGATGCCCAGGCAGTACTCTTGATGGATCAAGATAGTGTACCGGCGCATGATATGGTGCAAAACCTGACCCGTAGTATGAACACATTAGTCGACCGGGGTGAATTAGTGAGTGCCGTGGGTGCTTGTTATTTTGGTGCAGACGAAGAAAACGAGTCCTTTTTCGTGCGCTTTGGATGGTTGCGTTTTAAGCGGCAATATTGTTCTGAGTGCGACCTCGGAAAAACCCTGGTTCCAGCAGATTTTCTTATTTCATCGGGGTCGTTAATTCTTTTGTCGGCCATTGATCGGGTAGGAGAAATGGACGAGCGCTTATTTATCGACCACGTGGATACTGACTGGTTTTTGCGCGCTGCGCACGTCGGTTATCAAGCGTATGGTGACTGCCGGGCACTCATGGAGCATGGTTTGGGGGAACGTACGCTAAAAATCTGGGTATTGCGAATGAGGCATGTGCCGCAGCATCGTCCGTTTCGG
>JABJKL010000197.1 GCA_018660405.1 Pseudomonadota bacterium
ATAGGGAATGCACTCCGCCTGTGAAGATTTCTTCAAGTCGAACGATTGCCTCGCCTGACGACCTTTCTCGGTCAGAACCAACGATCTTCGGGAGAGCACATAGCCGAAGAAATCTTCGCTTCGTGGCACCCAGATGCCTGCAAGGCTGGTTGCCGTCCCGGTATTGCGATTCTCGGCGTAGTCAGCAAAGCGCCCGGACAGCGGCACGACAGTGCCGTCATCCTTGATTATCTCGATACCGAGCCCCCACGTATCCGGTTCCTGTCGGCTTGGATTAACGACGGCGATTACCCGGTCTCCAGGGCTAAGCGCGTCGGCTGTAAATCCATAGTGACGGCTCGTCGCACCAGTAGCTTCGACCCTCACCTCTACAGGGTTTCCCGCTGCATTGGTCGATTCGAGATGGATTACGCTGTGCGGATTTCTATAGTCGAACGCCGTCACCACACCCTCGAACGTCGCTCGCGCTTGTGTATCGAACTGAGGGGTGCCGTGATGACCCATCGCGCTCGTCGCAATACACAGCAGAGCCGACGCGATCGAAACCAGAATCCTGTGATCCATTTCCTACCCTCCTAAACCGACGGCGCTGGTGACCGCTCCCAATGGAAACGGCCACACCAACGAATATCTCTAGGAACCCGAGGCCACGACCGAGTTGGTCAGGATACCGATGCTCTCGATCTCACACACCGCCGTGTCGCCGGCCTGCATGTAAATCGGGGTCTCGCGTGCGGTACCTACGCCCGATGGGCTACCTAACGCGTAAACGTCACCCGGTTGCATCGTGATGATGTGGGAGACATAGCTCAACATGTCGTAGATATCGTGCGTCATGTTACCGGTGTTGGAATCCTGCATCACGTTGCCGCTCAGGGTTAATCTCTGCTTAAGATTCATCGGCTCGGGCACGAACTCCTTGGGGACGATGAACGGCCCGAAGGGGGCAAATGTGTCGTGGTTTTTCTGCAAAAACCAGTCGGTGCCCATACGCCCGTCGCCGCGGCCACCACGATCGGACACATCGTTCTCCAGCGTGTAGCCGAAGATGTAATCCGCCGCATCCTCCACAGCCACCCGGCTGGCGGGCTTGCTGACGACCACCGCTAGCTCGCACTCCCAGTCAAGATTAGTCCGTTGGGGAGGTATGCGAATCGCTTCACCGTCGGCGATAATTGTGTTCGGCAGCTTCAAAAACATGTAGGGGTTCTGTCGGCGGTCACCCTCTTCCCGTTCCCATATGCCGGGAATCGGGTCCGGTGCCGGCCTCATGTCAGGCTCCGCATTGGGGTCGTTCCGTCGCGCCATTTCTCTCGCGTGCAGCGAGTAGTTGGATGCCGCGTTGTAAATGACGTGGGGTCGCATGGGCGGACGAATATCCACCTCGCTCACGTTCTTGACGTAAGCCGCCTCTGGTGTAGACGCAGCCTCACGGGCAATCGTGTGTAAGCGATCACGGAGTCCGTCATAGGCAACGATCAGCTCCGTCATGGTGGCGGGTATCGCAGGCTTCGCGCCATCTAGCGCCTGGTTGGCCTGTGCGATGTTGACGATGAGACTGTCGTCTAACACCAGCCCCAGATAGTTTTCGCCGCCGTCTTCGAACGTTCCCAATTTGAACGACACCGCGTCCTGAGCCAAAAGCCAGCCTGGTGCTGCAAATATCAGCGCAAGAATAATCAGTAAGCGTTTCATAACGTAACCTCTCTCGTTTTATGCCCGTCCATCATGGGTACTCCAGCAACATTGGTTTTATGGAATACCAGACTAGCGGGCGGGTCATTTGTTAAGGCTCTCCCACAGAACCTGATGTAGTGTCCTAAACTAGACCGACTACCGGCGGCTGTCAACCACGGCGCCTGACCATAAACGATGAAAGACCAACTTATTCACCAATATAATGTGGTCGATAATGTGGTCGCTGTACTGGGAATATAAAAAGGATGAGCACCCTTCCCCCAAAATCAAGAATTATTGATTGGCTCCAAAATCCTGTAGTTTGAGGTGTAGATTCAGGCGCTCATAGTATTACTAAGCGAGTCCAGACCTTCTATTTGAACCTCCACTGTTTTCCCGGGTTTAATAGGCAGAATCCCATCACCGGTGCCACAGGCGATCAAATCACCTGGGAACAATGTCATATCTTGCGATAGTAAACTCACCAATTGGTGTGGCGAGAAAATCAGGTCGCTAATAGGATAATTTTGCATTACTTTATTCCTGTATATGGTCTGTACTGTCAGTTGGTCGGCATCGATTTCAGTACATATGCTGGGTCCAAAGGCACCAAAGGTATCCATACTCTTTGCTCTACACCATTGTGGAAAAGTGGGGTCTTTTTCGATCAGTGTCAACGCAGTGACATCATTTACACAGGTATAACCAAAAATATAATCACCCGCATCTGATTCACTGACATTTCGGCAAGTCTTACCAATAACAACGCCCAGCTCACCTTCATATATTATTCTTCCATCATAATAATCGGGTCGTTGAATTTCGCCCTGATGAGGCAAGTAACAATTACTGGGCTTAAGAAAATACAAGGGTTCTTCGGGTATCGCCAAGCCCTTTTTCTCTGCCGCGCTTCGCACATTATTCCACAGGCCAATCATCTTGCTGGGCCAACAAGGTGTGAGTAAATCAAGATTATTTACTTGCAATATCTCATCAGTGGATTTTGACCCTTCGAACAAATCCCCAGTGTGTACGGTTACCTGTCCTGGCGCTTCACTATCATCATCTATTAATTGACCGAATTCTACTGGTGCAGAGTTTGGTGTAGAGCTCTGACGCTTAAACCTGATCCATTTAGCCATTGTTATTCTCTATCGTAGTTATTTAAGTAGTTATTTGAGTAAGTACTTAGTATTGAAAAAGCGCTAGGAACTATAAGTACCCGCCTGTTTTGCTCGCTGTATAACAAGGGCCAATACTATATCAATGCAAGGCGTTTCAATCTTTGTCATTTTACCCATTTCTTGCACGACCGTTAATAATGCATCGATCTCCATGGGCCTGTTTTGTTCCAGGTCCTGTAGCATGGAGGTTTTATGTGCACCGACACTGGCAGCACCCGCGATGCGTTTATCTATATCCACTGAAAATTTCACCCCCAGCGACTCGGCGATGTATTGCGCCTCAGTCATCATTCCCCTGGCAACAGCTTGAGTTCCCGGTTCTGTCGCGATGGTATCCAGTGTCGCATGAGTAAGCGCACTTATCGGGTTAAAACTTAAATTACCCCATAGTTTTATCCATATATCATTTCGAATTCGTGGTCGGACAGGTGCCTTTAATCCGGCTTCGACAAATATTTTACTGAGTGCTAACACACGCTCTGTTTTCTCACCATTGGGCTCACCCAAAGTAAATCGATTGCCTTCAATATGATGAATAACGCCCGGTTCCACCAGATCACAGGCCGGATATACGACACATCCTATCGCCCTTTCAGGGCCAATCTGCTGCCACTGCTGATCGTCGGGATCAACGCTACGAAGACGCGTATTTTCAAGTGGTCCGGATAAGCTGTAAAAATACCACCAGGGCACTCCATTCACAGCGGTAACAACCGCGCCATCAGGTGCCAGCAATTTTTTAATTTGAGGTACGATTCTTGGAACCGAATGCGCCTTCAATGTGACTATGACATAGTCTTGTGGAGCTAAACTTTCTGGCTGGTCAGTACAATTTAATTGATGGACCGTTTCATTTCCATCCATTACCAAGCGTAAGCCATGATCCTGCATGGCCTTTAAATGAGGCCCTCTGGCAATCAAACTGATTTCGGCATCAGTTTTAGATAACATACAACCCAAATAACCGCCTATTGCGCCGGCACCATAAATACAAATTCGCATTCCTATTACCTATAAAAAGCCTGTAAACGACCTGAAATATTGGTGACTATAACAGAGCCTTCCTGTTTGGCTATTAATGGTTAGGCTAGGCTTGACTTATTAGCGCATTCCAGCAGACTACTTCTTTTTTTGACGGACATTTTTTTGACGGGTAGATATTAGTTATGAAAACATTGGGAGAATTGATCAAAATTGGCAAGGGTGAAGATCTTGCACTTTTAGCACCTGGTAGAAAGGCACTTTCATACGATGGCCTGCGCACCCAGGTTGCTAACACCGTTCAGCGCCTTGCTGAACTAGGTGTAGGTCGTAATGATACCGTTGCGATAGTTCTACCCAATGGGCCAGAAATGGCCAGCGCATTTATCTCGATTGGTGCGGCAGCAACGACCGCTCCGTTAAACCCTACTTACGGTGCTGAAGAATTCACCTTTTACCTATCCGATTTAAAACCCAAGTTGCTTGTAGTTGCAGATAATGGTGCGGATAATACTGACTCACCCGTCGTTGCTTGCGCCGAAGAACAGGGCATCAATATTGCCCGTTTATCATTTCAGGACACTGATCCTGCCGGTAAATTTGAATTGTCAGGTGATGTGTCTTCGGATGCTTCTACCGAAGTAGAATATGCGCAAGCCGACGATATTGGCCTTGTATTACACACATCTGGCACCACATCACGACCAAAATTGGTGCCCTTAACTCAACAGAATATCATTGCATCAGCCGGCAATATTTCTGAGAGCTTATCCTTAACATCCCAAGATCGTTGTCTAAATATCATGCCGCTGTTTCACATTCACGGTCTAATTGCCGCGGTGTTGGCTTCTATTCATGCGGGTGCGAGTGTCTGCTGCACTCCAGGATTTAACGCCCTTAAATTCTTTCAGTGGCTGGAGGATGTTAACCCTAGTTGGTATACCGGGGTGCCCACAATGCATCAAGGTATCTTGTCAAGAGCATCACGTAACCAGGAAATCATCGAAAAGGTAAAATTGCGTTTTCTGCGTTCATCGTCGGCATCACTGCCTCCTCAGGTAATGAAGCAATTGGAAGATGCTTTTGCAGCTCCGGTTATTGAAGCCTATGGTATGACCGAAGCCGCTCACCAAATGGCTTGCAATCCTTTAGCTGAGGGAACCCAGAAACCTGGCTCCGTGGGCCTGGCTGCCGGACCCGAGATATCCATCATGGATAAGGAAGGCAATCATTTGAAACCCGAAGAAATTGGTGAAGTTGTGATCAAAGGTGAAAACGTCACCGCAGGTTACATTAATAACGAAGAAGCAAATGCAACAGCCTTTACTGATGGCTGGTTTAGAACCGGGGATCAAGGTCGTCTCGATAACGAAGGCTATTTAACGCTGACCGGCAGGTTGAAAGAAATTATTAATCGCGGTGGAGAAAAAATATCTCCAAGGGAAGTTGATGAAATCCTGTTGGATCATGAAAGTGTCGCTCAGGTTGTTACGTTTGCCATGCCACACGACAAACTGGGCGAGGACGTGGCCGCGGCCGTGGTCATTGAAGAAGGAAGTACCATTGATGAGGCTGGTTTACGTAAATATGCAGCGCAACGATTGGCAGATTTTAAAGTACCCAGAAAAATAATTTTTCTGGAAGAGATACCCAAAGGCGCGACTGGCAAACTTCAGCGGATTGGTTTAGCTAAAAAACTGGGGTTGGTATAGTTGAGGTATTAGCTGAAGTATTAGTCAAGGGTTAGTTAATTAGGTGTAGCTAATTTGCTGACGATTTATTCAAAATAATATTCTTATTTCCATTGTTATTTCCTAGGGGAGTCACGACACTATGAGCACAGTAGAAGATGGGTTAGAGGAATCTTCCGTTAATGAGGGGGGGGCAATAGCAGATAAAGAATTGGCGGCTCTGGAGCTACCTGACATGTCGTTCAGGAGCATTGCCGCAAAATTTGGTCCCGGTATTATTTTAATGATGACCGGAATTGGCACTAGCCACATCATTACAGCACCCACCGCAGGTGGCCGTTTTGGCTATGCGCTTTTGTGGTGCATTCCTATCGCCTATATCTTTAAGTATTACGGCTTCGAAATGGCCTTTCGATTTACCAATGCCACGGGGAAAAGTTTGATCGAGGCCTACGCAACGACCTGGAAGAAATGGCCATTGTGGTATGTCATGATTACGACGCTCATACAATGTGTGGTCGGTCAGGCAGGTCGATTAATCGCCGCCTCTGCGGTGCTTTATTTTCTATTTACTGTTTCGTTCGGATTGGATATTGGTATTGAAATTTATGCGGTAATCCTGGGTGTGGGTTCAGTCCTAATATTGTTGCGAGGCAATTATCAAATAGTTGAAAAAGTAGCCAAGACAGCAGCGGGCTTGCTTTTTGTTGCCACCGTTGCTGTGTTTCTTGTCGACCCCCCACCCTTATCAACGGTTGAAAGATTTTTTACCTTCGAAACTCCTGAAGGTTCGTGGTTGATCGTCGCCGCATTCCTGGGACTGTTGCCTACAGGTATTGATGTCTCCTTACAGGCATCAGAGTGGGGTAAAGCCAAAAAAGTGGGCATGGGCAAGATAAGAGCCCGCCTGGAAGAGACAGGTCTGGCTCAACCTTTCGATCCGTTTGCCCCCGACAAAAATCATTTGACCGTGGACACGACTGCGCTGCCTGAGCACGCGCTAACTTATTGTCGACGCTGGTTTACTATTGGTTTATGGGACTTTCGTATTGGACATCTGGTTTCGTTCATAATCGCATGTATCTTTTTAATTCTTGCGGCGATCTGGCTATATCCCAGCTCGGTTGAAGGACAAGATGTGATTGGAGAGATTGCTAAAATTTTTACCCTCAGTGTTGGCCCCTGGATGATGATGATTTTTATGCTGGGTGCCTTTGCCGCCACCTTCTCTACTGCATTCAATTACTTTGATGGATGGCCCAGAATCGTAGGGGCATGTTGCCGAAATATATTCCGGTCTACAGCATCTCTACAGGGGATTGATAAGGCCGAAATTGGAGAAGATCACAAATCACGATGGTATTCCGAATACAATATTTACCGGGCTACCATGGTTTTTTCTTTAGCCGCGTCACTGTTAATTATTATTGGAATACCCAGGCCTGTTTTTCTGGTGCTGGTGGCGTCAGCACTTGCATTTTTTGTAGCGCCCATTATCTATTTTTTCAATATTTACTATTGCATGAAAATAATACCAAAAACGGATAAGTCATTTTATCCGTCAAAATTTGCAATTTATTTTTCTGCGTTTAGCCTGATAGTTTTTACCGGGCTCAGTGCGTTACTCATATTGGCAAGAGTATTTAAGATAGCCTTGTTTTGATTCTATTTCATGAAATTATGCACGTTCACTCACCAGGGAATCGACGGCTTTGGAGTCGTTAAAGATGGTGAAGTTGCTGACCTAACCGAAGCGCTCAGCGGAGAAGGCATTACCGACCTGCGCGGACTCATCGGTGCTGGTCTGCTGGGCAGCTGTGAAAAAATGGCGCAATCCATCACTGCCCGATACGCCTTAAAAGATATCGAATTTAAGCCGGTTATCCCAAACCCGGGGAAAATTATTTGTCTCGGAATCAATTACCACTCGCATAAAGTTGAAACTGGCAATCCCGACAATGAATACCCAATGCTTTTTACGCGTTACCCGGAAAGCCAAATTGGACATCTTGAGCCATTATTAAGGCCTCGTGAATCCGACAAACTGGATTACGAGGGCGAACTGGCGGTCATCATCGGAAAATCCGGTCGACGCATAAAACAAGAGGATGCTCTGTCGCATGTTGCGGGGTATTCCTGCTACAACGATGGCAGCGTACGCGATTGGCAGCATCATACTACGCAGTTCCTGGCCGGTAAAACCTTTGTGGGAACCGGGCCGTTTGGCCCCTGGATGGTAACCACCGATGAGATTCCGGACCCCAGCCAATTACACCTGGAAACCAGGCTTAACGGACAAACCG
>JABJKL010000224.1 GCA_018660405.1 Pseudomonadota bacterium
GATGGAAGAGGCGGCGCATGTGAATGACACCCAAGAGGTTATCGATGCGATCATGGTAAACAAGAATTCGTGTGTGATGAGAGGTCGCCAGTTGGTCGACAACTTCTTCCCATGGATCATTTATATCCACGGCCTCAAGCTCATGCCGTGGCACCATCACATCATCAACACACATTTTGTCAAACTCGAAAATGCGCAGTAACATTTTGTGATGACTGTCTTCAATTAAGCCTTTTGATTCGATAATGGCCGCACGCAGCTCCTCAGGACTTAGTGACCCGCTATTCGTGTGCAAAGGAAAGCCAATTATTCTGAGAATTCCGTTGCTAAACGTGTTTACCAACCAAATAATTGGCATAAATAGCTTCTGTAGAAATTTCAGTCCGTAGGCAGTTGGATAAGCAATAAGCTCTGGGCGTGTTGCAGCCAGTGTTTTAGGCGCTATTTCTGCAAATATCAGTATCACCAACACTAATAAGCCGGTTGCAATAGCAATACCAATGTCGCCATAGAGCTTTAAGCCCATCATGGTAGCTAGCACCGACGCCCCTATATTGGCGATATTATTGCCAATAAGAATGGTGCTAAGCAGCTTGTCCGGTGACTGTAAAAGCTCATCGATGAGAATTGAGGGACGATGCCCGGATTGCGCTTTGTGCTTAAGTCGATAGCGATTAATCGCCATCATGGCGGTTTCCGAGGCGGAAAAACAAGCAGACGTAATGATTAACGCCAATAGGAAAAAGGCTAGAACCTCTATGGATATGTCTTGCAATGCGTCGCTGATAAGGGCTGAAGGAGCTACTTATATTAGCACCCAACACGTCTTTTATCTGCCTTTTGGTCCGACTGGCGAGTACACTCTCCATATTATATTTAGGGCGCACTAGTAATGCATTTCTGGCTATTGCCATGGCTTTTAGTGGGAGTAGGGCTTAAAATGCCGACCGCCCGAATTGGACAATTTTTCAAGTTTGCTGACTGACAAGCGTAAGTGCACTTCAAAGTTGGCAAACCTCAACTCCAGATTGAATTAGAGGAAACAGTATCGTGTTAGAAGCTTATCGAGCGCACGTGGTAGAGCGTGCTGAAATCGGAATCGTACCCAAACCCCTTGACCCCCAGCAGACGGCTGATTTAGTCGAGCTATTAAAAAATCCACCCGCGGGTGAAGAAGAGGTCTTAATGGAATTGCTGTCTCAGCGTATTCCAGCCGGCGTAGATGAGGCGGCCTATGTGAAAGCTGGCTTTCTTACCGCGATTGTTAATGGTGAGGCAAGCTCGCCACTGATCGACAAAGCCAAGGCCTTGCAACTGCTGGGTACGATGCTCGGTGGATACAACATCAAGCCGATGGTCGATGCATTGTCGAATCCTGAACTGTCCGAAATTGCGGTTGAAGCACTGTCACATACCCTATTAATGTTTGACGCCTTCTACGATGTTAAAGAACTCGCGGATGGTGGTAATGAATACGCCGCCAAAGTCCTGCAAAGTTGGGCGGCAGGTGAGTGGTTTACCCGTAGAGAAGACGTGGCCGAAAAAATAACGGTCACTGTCTTCAAGGTACCCGGTGAAACCAACACTGATGATTTATCGCCAGCGCCTGATGCATGGTCACGGCCAGACATTCCTTTACACGCGCTCGCTATGCTTAAAATGCCGCGAGAAGGCTTGACTGAAGATCCACTCGGTAAAATCGAGGAATTGGAGAAACTGGGTCATTCTATCGCCTATGTTGGTGATGTTGTGGGTACCGGTTCATCGCGCAAATCAGCGACCAATTCGGTGTTGTGGTATATGGGCGACGATATTCCGTTTATCCCCAACAAGCGTTCCGGAGGATATTGTTTCGGAGCCAAGATTGCGCCGATTTTCTTCAACACAATGGAAGATTCAGGAGCATTGCCTATCGAAATGGATGTCTCCAGTATGGAGATGGGCGATGTGATCGATGTGTTTCCACAGCGGGGTGTGGTTAAAAAACATGGCACTGATGAAGTCATAACAACTTTCGAGCTCGCGACCGACACTTTATTGGATGAAGTTCGAGCGGGTGGACGGATTCCATTGATTGTTGGCCGAGGTTTGACACGCCGCGCACGCGAAGCCTTAAAGTTGGGCGATACCGATCTATTTGAAAAACCGGCTGTTAGTGACGAAAGCAGCAAAGGCTTTAGCCTGGCTCAGAAAATCGTTGGTAAAGCCTGTGGCGTAGAAGGAGTGCGACCTGGCACCTATTGCGAACCTAAAATGACGACCGTGGGTTCACAGGACACAACGGGTCCAATGACACGCGATGAACTGCAAGATTTAGCCTGTCTTGGGTTTCAGGCCGACCTGGTCATGCAATCGTTTTGTCATACAGCAGCCTACCCAAAGCCAGTTGATATTGAAACACAACACAGCTTACCCGACTTCATGCGTAACCGCGGTGGAGTCTCGCTGAAACCAGGTGACGGCATCATCCATAGCTGGATTAATCGCATGTTATTGCCGGATACCGTCGGTACGGGTGGTGACTCACACACTCGATTTCCAATGGGCATTTCCTTCCCGGCGGGTTCAGGACTGGTGGCCTTTGCCGCAGCGACAGGTGTTATGCCCCTGGATATGCCGGAGTCTGTATTGGTTAGGTTTAAAGGCAAATTACAGCCGGGCATTACTTTGCGCGATTTAGTGCACGCGATTCCATATTATGCGATTAAAGAAGGCCTGTTAACGGTCGAGAAAAAGGGTAAGAAGAACATTTTTTCTGGTCGAGTTCTAGAAGTTGAAGGGCTGACTGATTTGACGGTTGAGCAAGCCTTTGAATTCTCAGATGCGTCGGCAGAACGTTCAGCTTCAGGATGTACGATTAAGCTCGACGAAGACACGATTAGCCAATACTTGCAATCTAACATTACTATGTTGCGTTGGATGATTTCCGAGGGTTACGGCGACGTGCGAACCATGGAGCGCCGCGCTCGCGAAATGGAGGCGTGGTTAGCTAATCCTTCATTGCTAGTAGCGGACGCAGATGCAGAGTACGCCGCAGTTATTGAAATTGATCTGGCAGACGTGACCGAACCCATTGTTTGTGCGCCGAATGACCCTGATGATGCGCGCTTGTTGTCTGAGGTCGCTGGCGATAATGTTGACGAGGTGTTTATTGGTTCATGCATGACTAATATTGGTCATTTTCGCGCAGCGGGCAAGTTGTTGGCAGAAACAACAAAGATCAACGCACGCTTATGGATCGTTCCACCAACCCGTATGGATGAAAAAACCTTGATGGAAGAAGGTTACTACAATATTTTTGGAGCTGCCGGCGCACGAACCGAAATGCCCGGTTGTTCACTCTGTATGGGTAACCAGGCACGAGTTGAAGCGGGCAGTACTGTGCTGTCAACGTCTACACGAAACTTTCCGAATCGTTTGGGTGATGGCGCGAATGTATATCTGACGTCTGCTGAGCTAGCTGCGGTCGGTGCCGTTATGGGTAAATTACCGACCGTTGAAGAATATATGGAATATGCGCTGAAGATTGATTCGATGTCAGAAGAGGTTTTCCGTTACATGAATTTTGACCAGATGGAACCCTACATAGAAGCTGCTGAGAAAGGTAAGGTCATCGCTGATAAGGAAATGCTTACCTGAATGCCGGTTGCGGGGGGATAGAACTAAGTAAGCTGTCCCCGCGATCACCTAAATTGAAAAAGCACTAGCAGCAGGATTTCAGTTTTTAAGGTGTCGGCCGATCGTGTAAGCGAGTGAAATACCGAGCAAGCCAGCAATAAGATCGATCATTTGAAAACCACGACCGATAGAGATTTGCACTATTTCCGTCGCTAACGCTAGCACTGCAAAAACTAATACACAGACTTTGAGTCGTTGTTGTTTGTCGCTGTGAATGAATAAATCTGAATAATAGAGCAGTGCAGTACCAATCAATGCAACGCAAAAGTGAATGGCTGTTGCTATATTGTGGTCTAACCACAGCAGTGCAGAGTAGGGCATGCCCAGAAATCGCATTAACTGATAGGGCATCCATGGCGACAGGCTATATTCCGGTAGTACTGCTAGCCAGGTGCCCCAAAGCAAAATGATAAATAAGGCTAGCCGCGCAAAATAGGTTTTGAACTCGCGAGTGGTCAAGGCAGAATGGATCCTTTACGATTAACGCACTATACCAAAGATGCCAATAAGTATACGACGCCGTGACCTACCAGAAAATAGTTCATTTTTGGACGGCACCCAGGATGCCCAAACTCAGTTATTGGCAAGGCTGTTTGCCGCGCGTGGTGTAAGTACTCGAGAGGAACTTGATTATTCGTTAAAGCACTTATTGCCACCCAGTTTGCTTGGCCTGCGCGAAGCCACTGAGTTGTTGGTTGAGGCTTTGGATGCACAAGCTAATATTTTAATCGTCAGTGATTTTGATGTGGATGGGGCGACCTCCTGTGCTTTAGCGATTCGGGCGCTTACGGACATGGGGTTTGAGAATGTGGATTATTTAGTGCCCGACCGCTTCGAATACGGTTATGGCCTATCACCGGAGTTGGTCGGTGTGGCAGCGCTACGTCAACCCGACATTATAATCACCGTCGATAACGGTATATCGAGCGTTGACGGCGTTTATGCCGCACAAGCTCTAGGAATTATGGTCATTGTTACGGATCATCATCTTCCCGGTGATGTGTTGCCGACAGCGGATGTAATCGTCAATCCCAACCTTCCTGGCGATAAGTTCCCAAGTAAAAGCCTGGCGGGTGTGGGCGTTATTTTCTATCTAATGATGGCCTTGCGAGCACATTTACGCAGCATCGATTGGTTCACACAATCAGGTTTGATCGAACCCAATCTGGCAAATTATCTGGATCTGGTCGCACTGGGTACCGTCGCAGATGTCGTGCCGTTGGACCGAAATAATCGAATACTGGTACGGCACGGTTTACAACGTATACAAAAAGGGCAATGCGTTGCGGGTATTAAGGCACTGCTTGAGATCGGCAAGCGCGACATCAATACCTGTAGTGCTGCTGATCTGGGCTTTGCACTGGGCCCACGATTGAACGCTGCAGGCCGCCTGGACGATATGTCGATTGGTATCGCCTGTTTGCTTACTGATGATGTCAGTAAAGCTTCGACGTATGCGAATCAACTGGATGAAATCAATAAGCTGCGCCGTAAAATGCAGGCAGATATGACTGCACAGGCTTCCGAGGCAACCGCTAAGCTTGAATTGGATGAC
>JABJKL010000111.1 GCA_018660405.1 Pseudomonadota bacterium
AAACCCTGTTTAGAGACTATTTTCAGCTTTGCTTGTAATACGGTCACGGCCTGTGAAATAGCGATTTTTACGTGTTTCAATGCGATTTTTTCTGTGCACATAGAAACTCATTGTTTCAGACTGTGCGTTTGTCCATCTTGAAGATTCTAGTCCATACTACTCCTTTGTCTCGGAGTCCCAGCCCCACTCCACTCATTTAGCTTCTAACTGATAATATCTTGCTCTGAAAATTCTCGACCAAATGTCGCTTTGAACTCTGATTTCCAGTACTCATGGTAATCAGTATTCAATTTTTCTCTAAACAAAGGGGCGCCCAGCGTGTGGTGGATATTAAATGGCAAGGAATCTGACATTGGCTGCTCTTCAACCAAAAAGTTGAACTCTAACGGAACTTCACCTATTTCTTCATCCCGTAACCACTCAAACCTATGCAGATATTTTGGAGAGCTTGTCTCGACAAGCTCTGACGTCAGGCTCTTATTCGAGGGATGTTCACAATTATATATCACCACTGAAGACCAATTCTTGCGCGGGTAGGCTGTTTGGGGTTTACCACTCATTTTGATTTGTGTGCTGGGTTCGTATTTGTGCTGGGTGCATTGAACTGCAAAATCAGGACTATATAGATCAAACATCTCCTGAATATCTCTCGTTATCAACATATCGCAATCAAAAAATATGCCTATTCCTTTGTAGTCCATTAAGTGGGGCACCAAAAACCGTGTAATAGAAAACTGCGTGCTTCCGTTTACATCCAAAGGTCGATTGAATATGTCGTATGCTAGCAACTGATCGCGAATGATGGGAATAATATTGAGATTTTTCATGCTGGTTCGCGTTCGAATGGATCTTGCCAGCATTTTCGCCGCCACGTCTTCAACTGGATCGTAGCCGATAAACACAACGTACTCAGCCGTTTTAGCGGCCTCCAGACGATCAAAATAATTCATTTATTTTCCTGCGTTACCGAAGGCGGTTGCCCCACTTAAGCTAAAGGGTAATGATTAGGTAATTACTGATTTGGATCAATTGTTTTATTAATGCTCATTGCTAGGAACGATTAATGAAGCGAGAAACTGACCGAACTTTGTTACGATAACGTTTGAACACGTCAATAAAAACGTGGTCGATTGGACAAATCAATACCAAATTAGCTGCGCTAAATTCAAATATTTGGTGCCGAAGGCCGGACTTGAACCGGCACGACTTTCGTCACTACCCCCTCAAGATAGCGTGTCTACCAATTCCACCACTTCGGCTATAACTCTCGTACTCCAACAATCCGTGATCTATTCTGGAATCGCAGGCTCGCCTTCCTCTGCATCCTGCAATCCAGGCACTTCATCGTCCAACGCTTCTGACGATTGAATTCCTCCGGGTACTGTCGGCACGTCGGGTTCAACAACAGATCCAGCTTCTTGAAGACCAGGCACTTGCTCTACTGCGCTTTCCGGTTGTAGCAATTCAGTTACCGAGCTTTCTTCAACCGCCTGGCTATATACAAAAGCCAAACCCAAACTACTGAGAAAAAATATCGCAGCCAGAGTGGATGTAGCACGGCTGAAAAAATTTGCCGAACCGCGACTGCCAAATACTGATTGTGACCCGCCCCCGCCAAAAGCCGCACCCATGTCAGAGCCCTTGCCTTGTTGCAGCAGCACTAACACTATAAGGCTTATAGCGGCAAAAATATCAATCACTAATAAAATGTTTGCTGTCATGTCTATTCTCTAATTTATGGCTGGAATTTACACTAGGTAAATAACTACTTGAGTGAAGCTGCCCGACATATTGCCGTAAAACTGTCCGCATTTAATGATGCACCACCAATCAGCCCACCATCAATGTCTGTTTGGGCAAACAAGTCACCCGCATTACTTTCATTTACACTGCCGCCGTACAAAATCCTAAGCTTGGCAGCAACATCACTGTCTAACTCGGCAACTTGCGCCCGGATAAACGCATGAACCGCCTGCGCTTGCTCCGTACTGGCGGTTTGCCCAGTACCAATGGCCCATACGGGTTCATAGGCAATAATTGCATCACGCAAACCGCTGATTCCCCCTAAACTTTCCAAGGCATTAAACACCGCTTGCAACTGCTGGCTAACACACTGCTCGGTTTCACCACTTTCTCGCTGCAGTAAAGTTTCCCCAACACATAATACAGGCTCAAGTCCTGCCTGCCTGGCAGCGACAAACTTGGCTGCAACATCTGCACTGCTTTCACCGAAAATACTGCGCCGTTCAGAATGCCCTACCAACACGAACTTACAAGCGATATCCAGCAACATGCGTGTCGAGACTTCACCGGTATACGCGCCTTCTGGATATTCACTCACACTCTGCGCACCCAAGGCACAATGTGTTTGATTTATTAGTTCAGATACTGCAATCAAGCTGGTGTAAGGTGGAAAAAACACCACATCTACATCCAGGCTTTTTGTCGCCGCTAGAACATTCGGTACTAACTCGGCAACCAATTCAGGATCACCGTGCATTTTCCAGTTTCCGGCTACCAATTTACGTCTTACTTGCTGCATAGCTTAAATCGAACCTACGAAACACTACACTAACCGGTAATCAGAGCGTAGCGCAAAATCGAGGGCGGATGGTAACCATCCGCACTGTATAAATCAACCATGATGAAGTGCCATGCTTTAACTGCTCAAAACCGGGCCGTTAATCTACCTGCATAACGCCCTGACTCAAGAAAGTTGCTGTACCTGCCGCTCTACGCAATTGGCAACTTTTCGGCACAAATGATCAACCTGCTCGCCATCCTGACCCTCAATCATTACCCGAATCAACGGTTCGGTTCCTGAGGGTCGTAATAGTACCCTGCCGCTATCGGCTAATGCTTTTTCAGCCTCAGATACCGCACTTTTTATAGCGTCTGAATGGCATAAAGCAGCTGCATCGACGCCACTGGCACCAGAAATATCAACATTAATCATCAGCATTGGAAACTTGCTTACGCCTTCAAGCAACTCTTTAAGAGATTTACCCGATTCTTTCAGTCCGCGAACTACCTGCAAGGAGGACACAATACCGTCACCCGTAGTGGTTTTATCCAAATCAATTAAATGTCCAGAGGACTCTCCACCAAGTTTCCAACCTTTTTCATGGAGGACCTGCATTACGTAACGGTCGCCGACCGCGGCACGGGCAAATTCAACACCCATTGATTCGATCGCACGCTGAATCCCGAGGTTAGACATCAAAGTGCCCACCACTCCCGGCACTTTTTCACCTTGGCGTAATCGTTCTTTCGCCATCAGATACAGCATGGCATCACCATCAACCACCTCGCCATCGGCATCGACTAATAAAACCCGGTCGGCATCACCATCAAGCGATATGCCAATATCTGCGTCGCATTTTTTGACATGCTCTTGAATGGCATTGATATGGGTAGAACCCACTCCACTGTTAATATTGACACCGTTTGGGTCATTACCAATACATTCAACGTCTGCGCCCAATTCCTTATAGACCGCCGGCCCGACCTGATAAGCCGCACCGTGAGCACAATCCAGTGCGATTTTCGTACCTGCCAGAGAGAAATCATCAGGTACAGTGGATTTACAGTGTTCAATATAGCGGCCCGCTGCATCCGTGTAACGCCTCGCCTTACCTAACTCAGCCGCATCGACAATCTTCATTGGCTCGACCATCAAGGCTTCAATTTTGCTCTCCAACTCATCGGATAATTTGTAACCATCACCCGAAAAGAACTTGATTCCATTATCGTAATAAGGATTATGTGAGGCGCTGATCACGATGCCTGCCAGGGCACGCGATGACCGTGTAAGGTAGGCAATCCCCGGGGTGGGGAGCGGTCCAATTAACATGACGTCCATTCCGGCAGCGGATAAACCGGCCTCCAGAGATGATTCAAACATATAACCTGATATGCGTGTGTCTTTGCCTATAACGATGGTGCCCGTGCCGTGCTCAGCGCGTAACGCTTCGCCCAAGGCCCAACCTAACTGAACGACTGTCTTGGGTGTGATGGGTTCAGTTCCTACACGGCCGCGAATCCCATCGGTACCAAATATTTTTTTTACAGCCTTAAATTGGCTCACTTTAAATCCTCTATCTTTCCAGCATCTAGACTAGTGTAGTGTATTAACTGTTTAATGGCGGCGCCCGCCTAATATCGCCCGGTGAAGCATAAGCATATCAACAGTTTCAGTTACGTCATGTACACGAACGATTTTAGCGCCATTTTGAACCGCCCGATGTGCTAACACGACACTCGATGTTACGCGTTCCTCAACCGAGCGACCGGTAATCTCGCCAATCATCGACTTGTGCGACAAACCAGTTAACACTGGAAAGCCAAGTTCGCACAAACGCGGCAACTGCTCTAATAGCTCAAAGTTGTGCTGCACCGATTTACCAAATCCAAACCCGGGGTCCAAAATGATATTGTGTCTGGCAAACCCTGCTTTTAAAGCTAACTGAGCACGCTCCGATAGATAGTTAACAACCTCATCAACCACATCGACGTAGTCAGGCTGCTGTTGCATGTTTGTTGGTTCACCCAGCATATGCATTATGCACACGGGTATATCCGACTTGGCGGTAAGTTCGATTGCGCCTTGGGCCTGTAGTCCATTTACATCGTTTATCATCGCGGCTCCCGCATCTATGGCAGCCTGCATCACCACCGGTTTCATAGTATCCACCGAGAGCGTGATTCCGCGTTGGACGAGTCCGGTAATCACTGGCAGCAATCGATCTAACTCTTCTTGCTCAGACACGGGTTTGGCCCCGGGTCGCGTGGACTCTGCACCAAGATCGATAATGTCTGCACCCTTTTCGGATAGAAGTAACCCGCGCTCAATAGCGACACCAGGCTCGGCGTAAAAGCCACCGTCGTAAAACGAATCAGGGGTCAGGTTAAGTATAGCCATCACCAGAGGATTCGCCGATTCGGCGATTACTTTGGCGAGAGCGTTCAATTGGACTCATAGGTCTTTAAGATATGCATCTTAAAGACCGGACTTAGCTATGATTAAGAATCAAGCCTGGTCGCCGGCGGGTCGATCGACACTCGGTTTGATCTTGGCCTTTCTCTTTTTGGCTTTTTTAGCCTTGGACGACTTGGAACTGCCGCTGTCTTCTGGTGGTCGTGGATTTCCACCGTTCATGATATCTTCAATCTGAAGCGCGTTTAAGGTTTCCCAGTCCATCAAATATTTCGTCATTACTTCAATTTTTTCTTTGTTCTTGGTTACCACCTTTTTTGCTCGATCATATTGCTCGTTGATGATCCGATTGATCTCTTCATCGACCTTCTCGACCATGGAATCACTGATGTGTTTGCCCGACGTCATATCTCGCCCAAGAAACACTTCGGCCTCATCCTGACCGTAAATTCGTGGCCCGAGCGCGTCGCTCATACCCCAACGCACCACCATATTGCGCGCCATATTGGTCGCTTGTTCAAAGTCGTTAGAGGCACCTGTAGTCATTTGATCCATAAATACTTCTTCAGCGATGCGCCCGCCCATCAACACAGCGATTCTCGCCAGCAGATACTCTCGATTATGACTGTAACGATCTTGCTCTGGCAGCTGCATCGTGACTCCTAATGCACGCCCACGAGGAATAATAGTAACCTTATGCACCGGGTCGGTATGCTCCAACACTCTTGCAACCACGGTATGCCCCGACTCGTGATACGCAGTATTCAGGCGCTCTTCTTCAGGCATAACCACTGAACGACGCTCCGCGCCCATCAATACCTTGTCTTTGGCCAGCTCGAAATCTTCCATTTCAACCAGTTTCTTGCCGCCGCGTGCGGCAAATAGCGCCGCTTCATTCACCAGATTAGCCAAATCAGCACCCGAAAAACCGGGTGTCCCACGGCCTATTATGCTGGCGTCAACATCTTTCGATAACGGCACCTTGCGCATATGCACCAGTAGAATTTGTTCGCGACCACGGATGTCTGGTAACGGAACATGAACCTGGCGATCAAATCGTCCAGGACGCAACAATGCGGGGTCAAGTACGTCTGGCCGGTTTGTAGCCGCAATCACAATCACGCCTTCACCACCTTCAAACCCGTCCATCTCGACCAGCAATTGATTTAACGTCTGTTCTCGTTCATCGTTTCCACCGCCTAATCCAGCGCCACGTTGACGACCAACGGCATCGATTTCATCGATAAAAATAATGCACGGTGCCTGCTTTTTGGCTTGCTCAAACATATCCCTTACCCGGGAAGCCCCGACACCTACAAACATTTCGACAAAATCAGAACCAGAAATGGAGAAAAACGGCACCTTGGCCTCTCCGGCAATAGCTTTTGCCAGCAAGGTCTTACCTGTACCCGGGCTGCCGGTCATCAAAATACCACGGGGGATTCTGCCACCAAGCTTTTGAAAACGGCTGGGATCGCTCAAGAATTCAACGAGTTCACCGACCTCTTCCTTGGCTTCATCGACACCGGCCACGTCTTCAAAAGTGGTTTTGTTGGTGTCTTCATTCAGCATACGAGCCTTGCTCTTGCCAAAGCTCATCGCACCCCGACCGCCGCCGCCTTGCATCTGGCGCATAAGGTATATCCACACCCCAACAATCAAAATTAACGGGAACCAACTGATTAACACCTGCATTAACAAGCCAGGACCTTCTTCATTCTGAACTTCGATGGTGACATCATTTTCAAGTAATTCGGATACCAGATGAACATCCTCGGGAGCGATGGTGGTAAAACTGGCACCGTTAATTTCCTCACCCCCAATATGGTTGCCACTAATAATCACTCGCTCGATTTCGCCAGAGCGCACTTTTGCAATAAAGGTGGTGTAATTGAGCGCAGACGAATTCTCCGCAGGCGTGGAAAATGTATTTGCCATCGCGACCAATACCACGCCAATAAAAACCCAGATCAGAATATTGGTTGTAAATTTATTCACTACCGATTACCCAGTTTGTAGTATTTCCTTTTCTCGCATTTCTGCATACAGACCAAGGTGAACACTATGTGATAACTATAAAAACCATCAAAATAAAACGCCATGTATAAGACGTTACCTCAATACAGCGATTACGCAAGATTATAGTCTAAGCCTGAATGACTTGTAGAGCCCTATAAACAAAGCGTAATCAGTCTATTTCATCATACTGTTTGCCATACTGTGCCAAATGCCCCTTGGCGACCAAGTAATGTTCTCGACTTTTGTCACGTGAAGCTTCCGGTTTTCTAACGCGTACCGTCTGAAACAGCCGTTTGCACTTGTGCCGCAATTCGGCTGCAGCCACACCCTCAAAGCCCTTAACGACAAGATTACCACCTGGCCGCAAATTATTACGAATAAACACTAAAATCGAATGAAACAAGTCAGAAAACTCCGCCTCATCCTTATCTCGCACTCCACTTATATTGGGGGCCATATCGGAAATTACAATATCCGCCTTGGTTTGATTTAGAAGGTCGGCAAAAGAATTTTGAATTTCAATGTCATTGAAATCGCCCTTCACAAACTCCACGCCCGATATATCCGCCATCGGCAAAATATCGATCGCGATCACCGTACCCGCACCCTGGAGCTTTCTCGCGACATACTGTGACCAACCGCCAGGCACCGCACCGAGGTCAACAACAAGCTGTCCACGCTTAAACAATTTGTCCTGCTTATCCAATTGTTCAAGCTTGAAAGCAGCCCTGGATCGATAACCTTGTTTGACCGCTTCTCGCACCCAGCCATCGTTTAAATGTTGGTTAAGCCAGGACTTTTTCTTTTTCGCCATAATGGTTTCATCTCACTTTCAACCGTCAGCCGAGCACCTCTGACGCTATTCTAGCGTAGCGCCCTAAACTAGAGCGTATTTGTATGCATCCGAATGCCTGGTTCCTGTAAAATCCACGATCCACTTCTCTCGCTATCGATGCAATCGTAAATTTAATGCAACTTACTGGCAAACAAAAGAACACCTTGCGTGGCATGGCTCACGACAAGAAACCGGTCGTCACCATCGGCTCCCAAGGGCTTTTGGAATCTGTTTTAAGCGAAATCGAAATTGCATTGGAGCATCATGAACTGATAAAAATAAAATTTCCGGCCGGTGGCAAACAACAACGAACTGCAATGCTTGCCAAAGTATGTTCCGAAACACTTTCTGAGCCAGTACAACTCATTGGTAGAGTTGGGGTTTTGTACCGTAAAGCCAAAAAAAGCAAAATTGAGTTGGTATAAGGCTAGTGCTCCTTACCCGTTCGCCTTAAAAAGGTTATCGCCCGTTGTGGTCATCGGTAGTGATTTCCCGGTATATCCAGAAATGGCGAGCAGAAAAATTCCAAACAAAAGTGACCGCGGTCGCTACTACTTTGCCGATCATCTCTTCGAAACTCAGGTTTTCGACGCAAAATCTCAGTATCTGGTCGTTAATTCCCAAACCGACCAAACTGACAAATAGTACGAGCATTAACTCACGTTTAGCGCCGCGGCTAGTAGGAGCATAAGCGAATTTGCGCCCGGTAAAAAAATTAAACAGAAAAGCCAGCGAAAAAGAACACACGGCGGCTATGCGATAGTGGATACCACCCAGGTAATAAAATAGTGCGAACAAAGTCCAATCGATAATCGCGGACATACCTCCGACCATAAAATAGCGGCTAAAACGTCGAATGAAAGCGTTTAGTTTTGGTTTTCCTTGAAATTCAAGCATAAGACGATAGTCACAATAATTGCTTCAGCAAAAAATATCACATTAGATATTCCGTGCCATTTCCAGAATGCCCGATACTCTGAGGTACCGATCACTAGTATTCCACCTGATTGCTCTCTCAGTAACTCGATCTGGGGCGTTACCCACATCTGACTCAACAAAATCAGCAACATTACAAATCCAAGCAAACCCGTCATCCATCCGAAAAATGGTCGCTGTAAGCCTAGAATTAAAATAGCAAATCCGAATCCAGCAATATTAAGTCGATCAAACACAGCTCCGGCAACAACCCCTGCCTGCGCGCTCGAAGCAGCGGCATCAAATATTGCCGGGGCTACCAGAGCACCGACCGCTAAAAAAGCACCCAACCAAAAACTTAACAGCAGTCGACTTAATAATTGCACGCGATCAACTAAAAAACTGGCTGAACTCATTGGACCCTGAGACCATTCTTAACGCCGCCAGAGAACAAAAGAACAATCGTACAAAAGTCTCTATTGGTAAGTAACCGATAGCACTTCATATATCTGGTCGCCAGCGGGCGCTTTGACAACCACCTCGTCGCCTTGCTGCTTGCCAATCAATGCCTTGCCCATCGGTGAGCCGAGTGATATCTGTCCCTTCGCCAGATCCGCTTCAAGATCACCCACCACTTGATACGTCACCTCTATTTCTTTTTGTTCATCAAACAACTTAACAAAGGCACCAAATATAACTTTCCCACTTGCAGTAAGTTTGCCTGGGTCTATAACCTCGGCAATAGACAGCTGGCTATTGAGTTGCGCAATTCGACCCTCGATAAAGGCCTGCTGCTCTTTTGCAGCTTCGTACTCGGCATTTTCCGACAAATCACCATGTGATCGAGCCTCTGCTATCGCCGCAATGACTTTCGGACGATCCACACTTTTTAAATTTTTCAGTTCAGCACGAAGGCGTTCGGCGCCCTTCACCGTTAATAAAACTCTATCCATTAGTGCTCCTTCCACATGATATTACCGTATTCAGAGTGATCCAGATGATTCAAGGCAAGGCGCAGTCCGAAGATAATGGCGAGTCCTTTTCGAGGACTGCAACGCCGTATTGAATCATCTGGGTCGCTCCCTTCGGGCGAGACGGGAAGCGTCCGTCCGCGTTGATGGGTTATGGCAAAAAGTTGAGCCTCTTGGCAAGGACTAGTCATTACCTGCGAGTCTCGTCTAGCGGACGGACGCTTCCCGTCTCGCTGAATTCGGCAATATCATGTGGAAGGAGCATCAACCCTTTATGGAGATCTTGCAATCGATTTACATTTAACTCGCGCATTGCTTTGTGCGCATCGCATGCCGCACGCGCGCCGGCCACCGTCGTGTAATACGTGACCTTATGCATAAGCGCCTCACGCCTAATCGTATAGGAGTCCGCAATACTCTGTTTGCCTTCTGTAGTATTCACGATGAGACTGACCTGGCCATTCTTGATTCTATCGACAATATGCGGAGGCCCCTCCTTGACTTTATTGACCACTTCTACTGAAACACCTTGCTCAGTCAAGGCGCGAGCAGTACCTTTAGTAGCAAACACACGGAACCCGGCCGCTGCAAAATATTGTCCAATAATAACAATTGCATCGCGATCAGGTTTACGTACGCTCAGAAACACTTCACCGCAGGTCGGAATGGTCATCCCCGCGCCTTGTTGAGCTTTGTCAAATGCCTCACCAAATGTTTCGCCCACGCCCATCACTTCGCCGGTACTTTTCATTTCTGGACCCAATATCGTATCAACACCAGGAAACTTGATAAACGGGAATACCGCCTCTTTGACGGCATAATAATTGGGCACGATTTCTTGGTTATAGCCTTGCTCTACAAGGCTTTTACCCGCCATCACCCGAGCGGCTACCGTTGCCAAAGGAATGGACGTCGCCTTCGATACAAAGGGTGCCGTTCTCGAAGCACGCGGATTAACTTCGAGCACATATATGTCGCTGCCCTTCACCGCAAATTGAACGTTCATCAAACCAAGCACTTTCAATGCATGCGCCATCTGCCGGGTTTGATCTCGTAGCTGGTCTTGAATATCTTGATGTAAGGAGAACGGAGGTAAAGAACACGCCGAATCACCAGAGTGAACTCCGGCCTCTTCGATGTGTTCCATCACACCACCAATCAATACATCTTTGCCGTCACAGATGGCATCAACATCTACTTCTATCGCATCATTCAAAAACCGGTCGAGCAATACTGGGGAATCGTTCGATACATTAATCGCAACCTTCATATAATTTCGCAAGTCTTCCACGCCGTGAACAATTTCCATCGCCCGGCCACCTAGCACATAAGATGGCCTAACCACCAGTGGATAGCCTATTTCTTCCGCCAAAGTCAGCGCCTGCGCTTCACTGCTTGCGGTCCGATTAGGCGGCTGACGTAACCCAAGCTGTTCGATCAAACTCTGAAATTCTTCGCGATCTTCCGCGGCGTGAATCGCTTCGGGAGAAGTACCTATAATATTGACACCCGCACTTTTTAGTGGGCGTGCCAATTTAAGCGGCGTTTGCCCACCATATTGAACGATCACTCCACCTGGGTTCTCAACGCGGGTTATCTCCAGCACATCTTCCAGAGTCAGTGGCTCGAAATATAGACGATCTGAGGTGTCATAATCCGTAGACACGGTCTCTGGATTACAGTTAACCATGATGGTTTCAAAACCATCTTTGCGTAAAGACATAGCCGCGTGAACACAGCAATAGTCGAACTCGATACCCTGCCCGATACGGTTTGGGCCGCCACCAAGCACCATGATTTTGTCGTTATTGCTGGGTTCAGCCTCGCATTCTTCATCATAAGATGAATACATATAAGCGGTCGCCGTGGCAAATTCCGCGGCGCAGGAATCGACCCGTTTATAGACTGGGTGTACACCTAACTCGGCACGTCGATCACGCACTGCCTGTTCCTTGGTGCCCAACAGGTTCGCCAGGCGCACATCCGAAAAACCACCCGCTTTTAATCTAAGCAGCTCAGGCTGGCAAAGATCATCAAGAAATCGATCTGATATTTCTTCCTCGGAAATAATGATGCCTTCTATTTCAGCTAGAAACCACGGGTCGATGCCGGTAAGTTCTTGAATTTCGTCAAAATCAATACCAGCGCGAAACGCGTCGCCTATATACCAAAGCCGTTTGGCCTTTGGCACGCGTAGCTGCTCACGGATAATCGCAAGTGCATCCTTATCTGCCAAATCAACCTGAGGCTCAAATCCGTAGCTGCCAATTTCCAAACTACGCATCGCTTTTTGAAGAGATTCTGGCATATCACGACCAACCGCCATAACTTCACCAACGGACTTCATTTGCGTGGTCAAGGTATCGTCAGATTGCCGAAACTTCTCAAAATCAAAACGCGGAATTTTGGTGACTACATAGTCAATACTGGGTTCGAATGATGCAGGTGTCGCACCACCGGTTATATCATTTTTTAGTTCGTCCAGAGTATAGCCGACAGCGAGTTTGGCGGCGATTTTCGCAATAGGAAACCCGGTAGCTTTTGATGCGAGCGCTGATGAACG
>JABJKL010000113.1 GCA_018660405.1 Pseudomonadota bacterium
CCCGCGGACTCGCTGCGTTACGACCTGAACGACCTATAGCCCTTGTTTCAGGCATGGAACATCATGCAAATGACCTACCGCATCGCTTGAACAGCCAACAAACACTCTTTATTCCGGTCATTGAGGCCCCCAATAGTCATTACGGCTCGTTGGATTTGAAACGCTTGGAAGCGCTTTTAGAAAAGCATCAAAACGCTATAAATTACCTGGCAATCAACAGCACAAGCAACGTTACCGGCATTACAACCCCGATCAGCAAGGTGTGCGCCCTGGCGCATAAATATGATGCTTACGTTATCGTTGACGCTGCGCAATCCGCTGCACATAACGGGGCTGAAATAGCCTCTAAGTCAGTACAACAACCGGATTTCTGGGTTTTTTCTGGGCACAAAGTATATACACCCGCAGCGCCTGGCGTTTTAATCGCTAAAAAAGAGCTAATGAATGCCCTGCCCCTTGCAGATATCGGCGGCGGTGCGGTAAAGAGCGTAAGCACTTCTGATTACGAATTGCTGGAAAACCCATACAGGGAACAGGCTGGCACGCCCAATATAGTGGGTGTAATAGCACTTGCTAACACTCTGAAATTATTGAACAACATTGGTTTTTCAGCTATTTCAAAGCACGCTAAAAATATCGCTAAATATGCGCTTGACCAATTACTGGAAATTGATCAAATCAGCGTCTATGGCGATACTCATTTAGAGCGTACAGGGGCAATCTCCTTCAATATAAAAGGTATTGATCATGGCTTGCTGGCGGTTATTCTTAGCGATTATTTTGGAGTTGCAGTTCGAAATTCATGTTTTTGCGCCCATCCATACGTCCGTTCATTATTAAAACGTGAATTATGGAATCTGGATCTTGACGGTATACCAGATGATCAGCAGGAGAATTATATAAATAGAAAGCGAGGAATGGTCAGAGCCAGTTTTTCACTCTATACGAGCCTGGAAGATATTGATTATTTCATCAAATCACTGAAGGAAATAGTCATTAATTACAAGTCATTACGTAATAATTATAATGTATTACCTGATGGTGATTATGAGCATAAAACGTTCAAGCCAGATTGGCGTGAGTTCTATAATCCATAGGCAGTCTAGTGGGTCGCGACAGATAAATCCTTGGCCAGCAGCTTGGTAATTGCCCGGCCAACATACTTTTTGCGCCGTATGGGGGGCTCTGTGTTTGGATTTAATTCTATTGTAAGCCAGTGATGGCAGTTCATCCCGGAGTTGTATGGAACCAAAGGTCCATCAATGTTCTCAGGGTGCTCATAGAGTATATCGTCGGTGAGAGCGACAAATAGTTGGTGAGTCATGTCATTCAGTCTCCAAATTGCTTAATATCTTCACACTATGTATTCAATCAAATTGAGTACCGGGTTGCCCCCATTTGCCAATCCGTTACACAATCAAACTTGGTTGTTTGCATTTATCGATAACATAATCTTTGCTATGTTTACCAATGCTGTAATTAGAGACTACAAATCACACTATTCGTGGGTAGAAAAGTGGTAATTATGTGGTTTTTTATCAGCCGAACCTGAGATAACCGACTTAAAGATAGATACACCTATGGCACAAATTGTAGCAATTGTTGAAGACGATCTTGATCAGCGTGAGAACTACGCGGATGCACTGGTGGCAAACGGATATGAGGTGTTCACCTATGCTAACCGGGCAAGCGCTTTGGCAGGCATGAAAAGCAACTTACCAGATCTCGCTATCCTCGATATCATGCTGGAAAATGAAATGGATGGTGGTTTCGATTTGTGCCGAGATTTGCGCGCCTTTGCCCCGCGCTTACCCATCATATTTTTAACCGCACGAGATAGCGATATTGATCGGGTGTCCGGTCTTAGATTAGATGCCTGGGACTATTTAACCAAACCTCTAAGCATGGAATTCCTCACGGTGCGCATTAACTCGTTATTTCGTATAGTGAATAGTTTAAACGAGCCAGAAGCGATAGCTAATGAGCATCGACTTGAGAGAGGCGACTTGATAATTGATCCTAATTCGATGTCAATTACCTGGCAAGGCCAAGCGATCAGTTTAACACTAACCGAGTTTTGGATTGTGGAGGCTTTGGCGCATAGACCCGGTATCGTGAAGACTTACGACAATATTATGCAGATTACGCGACAAACCTATGTGGAAAAAAACACCATAAATGGTTATGTGCGCCGCATTCGTAACAAATTTAAAGAGGCTGACGATAGCTTTAAGCATATTGAAACGGTATTCGGCGTTGGTTACCGCTGGTTAAAATGAAAGCCGTGGCAATAAATAGTAATGCACCGAGATTTTATGGGTTTTCGATCCGAACCAAGCTGGCGCTGGTCACCATATTATTGTTAGCCATTCCATGGACCGCGTATGTGTACGTGCGCGAAATGAAGTCTTTTTTACTGGCGGGTCAAGAAAATGCGCTCACCATGACTGCGCGAGCTATTGCAACCGTGCTCCACGATCGCCCAGAATTGTTTCAGAGCGCTGAAGACGATGTGCTGACCGCCGAGCCGGGTGATATTTACGCCTACCCTCTTGCAAACTATATAAATCTGGACGGCAATCCGAAGGATTGGGGAGAACAAATACTAAGCTCTACCATGTTTGCAATGAATCTGGAGGGCGAGCTCGCAGATAACCTTTTGGTCAGACATATGGTTGGCCATCGGGGTGCTTTTGTATACGCTTTTTTTGATGTCGAGGACGATTTTTACGTCAGCCGAAATATAGAATGGTTACGGCTTGATACCTCAGATCAGCTTCGTATCACTTTACAAAGTCCTGCGGTCGGTGAAAATCGCTATCTATTCTCTGCAGAAGAGCCGGGTAGAATGAGTGCCTACTTAATGGATGGGGCTTGGGAGTATCCCTTAAGTGGGGCACCAAATTACGACATGGCTGCCAATATTCTACCCAGTAATAACGGCTATAGAGTTGAATTACGCATACCACGTTATTTGCTATCCAGTGACGCTCGTATCCTGATGGAAATTGTGGATGTTGACGACAGTCTCGGCCGCGCTGTTCAGGATATCGTACCCTTTAACCCGGATTCGGAATCAAATAATCTGAGTCGGGTTGTGGTCTCATCACCCGAAATAACCAAGATTTTAGGGGCACTTGAGCGCCCAGACAGTCGAATCTGGGTACTGGATCAGGATCAGAATATTCGTACGGTATTGGGTGAACTAGTCAAACAGGGAGAAGAAGCTGTAGACAACGAGTCGTTTAACTTTGGGGCAATAGGCGGCGTATATAACAGCTTGATGACTACTGTTTTTGCGTTAATCGGTGAGGAGCCAACCGCCGACATTGTCGATGAAGGCATTGGCGGGGCCACAGAGTTGCTTAATCCGCAGATTATCGATCAAGCGCTGGAGGGGATCCCCGGCTCCTTGCGCCTGTCAGGTGAAGCTGACAGTGATCGAGTTATTGTAATGGCTGCACACCCCATATGGATTGGTGATGATGTCATCGGCGCTGTAGTGGTAGAACAAAGCGATGATGAGGTGCTTTCGCAACAACAAACTGTATTAGAGAAAGTGATTGGAACAACCTTGCTAATTCTGATCGGCGTAATTGCCGCGATATTAGTATTTGCTTCCAGATTAACCCTCAGGATCACTCGCTTGCGTGATGCCACTGACAGTGCGATTGACCGGGATGGCCGAATTGTTCAGTCCAAAGTCGCAGCGGAAGCGCTCGCCGGCGATGAAATTGGTGATCTGTCGCGCAGCGTGAATGACATGCTAGGCCGCTTATCGCAGTACACCAGTTATCTAGAGGGCCTACCGGACACCCTTGCTCATGAGGTCAGCAATCCGCTCAATGTGGTGAATTCTTCCCTGGACAATCTCAGCAAAGAACACCCCGCATCGGCTGATAGTAAATATATGGTACGCGCCCAGTCTGGTCTGCATAGAATTCGATCCATTTTAAAGAACCTTACCGAAGCCGCTAATCTTGAGCAGGCGATGCAACTTGACGACCGGGAGGTATTTAATTTTCCCAAGATGGTCGAAGATTATGTTGAAGGTTGCCGCCACACGCATCCCGATCGTGAGTTTCGATTTTCAGTTTTCAAGCAGCCTCTTTATATTGATGGGCATCCTGAGCATATAGCGCAAATGCTCGATAAATTGATCGATAATGCTTTGGACTTTGCGATGGTTGGCACTCCTATTCGCCTCAGTGCTCGCGAGCTACATGGGCACGCAATATTGGATATTGCCAATCAGGGCAAAACCTTACCAAAAGGCATGGCCGAACGAATCTTTGAGCCGCTGGTGTCGCTGGGCCGATCAGACGCTAAAAAGACCCGACTAGGTATGGGTTTGTATATCGCCAAACTGATCGCGCGCTTTCACCAGGGCGATGTGAGCGCCAGAAATAATGTGCTTGGAGATGGTGTAACGTTTCGTATTTCCTTCCCGTTGGCAAGCACAGAAAATGCTAACCGACCATTATCTAAAGCCGCATAAATCGCCCTAATAAGAGCGATTAAAAGGCCTATTAATAATTTTACAAATAGATCATAACTATCTGTATTATCAATTAATTTCGTTTTTTTCCGGTGGTTTTTTAGGCATGGGTAAAGTCTCAATGCCAGCCTTGTTAAGTTCATGCACTTCGTCCTTGGTGGCGGAACCCCGGATACCCTTATGTGCAATTTCTCCTTGATGCATCTTTAGTGCGCGGTCGGCGAAATTTGCACCAACATCTTCGTAATTTTTTTCTATATGGTCGTGCACTTCACGAAGAAATTCCTGATGCTTTTTATAGATTAGCGCCTTGCTCGTGCCCTCCTTCAAATCTCCGCTCGTCGAGCGCCGTGAGATCCTGGAAGCCGTGGGTATTTTATAAACTTTCTTATCGTCACAGATTGGGCAGCTAAGCATGCCCTTTTCCAGCTGATTTTTTAAATCATCCGACGAAGAAAACCAGCCTTCAAATATGTGATTATATGTGCACTGAAGGTCAAAAATGACCATTACATCGCCTCTGTCTCACAAACTTGAAATCCAATAATCAAAATTTATACCATTATGATGTTCAACCGATATCTAGTGTATTAAATCATACTTCACGGGCCGCGCGTTTACGTTCATGCTCTTTAAGGTATGTTTTACGGATGCGAATGGTTTTAGGCGTTATTTCTACTAACTCGTCATCGTTTATGAATTCCAGCGCCGATTCAAGCGTTAAATTAACGGGCGGTATGAGCAATATCGCATCATCTTTGCCGGACGCACGCACATTGGTTAGTTGCTTGCCTTTTAAAGGGTTTACCACCAAATCATTGGTACGCGAGTGAATGCCAACAACCAGACCTTCGTACACCGGTTCTGCATGGCCGATCAAAAGCCGGCCTCGTTCTTGTAGGTTAAACAATGCATAAGCAAGCGCCTTACCCGATGCCATGGACACCAGTACCCCATTTTTGCGTTGTCCAAAATCACGTTTCTTACGTGGAGCATATTTATCAAAAACGTGATAAATCAATCCAGCACCGGATGTTAGTGTAAGAAAATCAGTTTGGAAGCCAATCAGTCCGCGCGACGGAATATCGTAGTCCAAACGAATTCGGCCCTTGCCATCGGGCATCATATTTTGTACGTCGCCACCTCGTTCTGCCAAGGCCTGCATGACATCACCCTGTTTGTCTTCTGGAACATCGACCGTTAGTTGCTCGTAGGGTTCGTGTATTTCGCCATCAACTTCCTTGAAAATGACTTCAGGCCGCGACACGGCAAGCTCGAAACCTTCTCGACGCATGGTTTCGAGCAATACCGATAAATGCAATTCACCGCGCCCGGAAACTTTAAATTTGTCGGGATCCTCGGTTTCATCTACTCGCAATGCCACATTGTGTAACAACTCACGCATTAGGCGATCGCGAATCTGTCTTGAGGTCAGGAACTTACCTTCTTGTCCGGCCAAAGGAGAAGTGTTTACCTGAAAGTTCATGCTCACTGTTGGTTCATCAATACTCAGTGGTGGCAAAGCTTGCACATCATCTCTGTCACACAGCGTGTCCGATATAGCCAGGTTTTCGATCCCCGTAATAGCAACGATGTCGCCCGCTTGAGCTTGCCCGATCTCAATTCGCTCCAGCCCTTTAAACCCGAGGATTTGGCCAATTTTTGCATTTCGGGTTTCGCCCTCCCGATTGACAACCGTTACCCTTGAATGGGTTTTAATCTGACCACGGCTTATTCGGCCTATACCAATAACGCCGACATACGATGAATAATCGAGCTGGGAAATCTGCATCTGTATTCCCCCATCCAGAAGGACTTCCGGCGGCGGAACCTTTTCGATAATCCAATCCAGTAAACCGGACATATCATCTGTTCGTACGGTTGGATCCTGTGTTGAATAACCTAATAGAGCCGACGTATAAATAATTGGGAAATCCAGTTGTTCATCAGTGGCACCGAGGCGATCGAACAAATCAAATGTTTGATCGATCACCCAATCTGGACGCGCCCCATCACGATCAATTTTGTTGACTACCAGGATAGGATTCAGGCCATGCGAAAAAGCTTTTTGGGTGACAAATCGCGTTTGTGGCATTGGACCTTCAACCGCATCAACCAATAGCAGCACAGAGTCAACCATAGACAAAATGCGTTCAACCTCACCGCCAAAGTCGGCGTGGCCCGGTGTATCAACAATATTGATGCGATGGCCCTTCCATTCGATAGCCGTGTTTTTGGCCAGAATAGTGATACCGCGCTCTTTCTCAAGATCGTTGCTATCCATAATGCGCTCGCCTGGCGTTTTACGTGGATCCAGCGTGCCACTGCATTCCAGCAGTTTGTCGACCAAGGTTGTTTTGCCGTGATCGACGTGCGCGATTATGGCGATATTTCTGAGTTTCATGAAAAAAGTAGGAGCGGATAATGAATCAGCGGCGCATTATAGGGATAGCGAAGATTTTAGCTACTGTTAAACCCGTTAATCAGCCCGTTAGATATTCAACTGATTCCTTAAATTAAACTCTGGCGTCCAATCAATCTTGTTTTGGCCATAGCCACATTGACCGAGCATTGGAATGATCGAGCGCAGGCGGAGCGCTTCTACGCTCTCTGAAAACTCTGTATTTACTGGATCAAGCTCGTTAGCTACCCAACCTACAACGGGAACGGTTGAATCTGAGACCGCGTCCAGGGTTAGCAGTCCATGATTAATACAGCCCAGCCGAATCCCAACCACAACAATCACCGGCAAGTTCAGTCTGCGCGCCAGAGATTGTATATCTTCGCTGGAAGAAATTGGCACACGCCAGCCCCCCACTCCCTCGACAACTACCGAATCAAAATCGCTAACCAGACGCTCAAACGCCCCCTGTATTACGGACAGATTAACGGGTTTATCTGTGCGCTCTGCGGCGATATGCGGCGCGATTGCTTCATCAAACAAGTAAGGGCAAATTTCGTCACGAGACCCAGTAAATGCCGAAGCCTCTATTAATGAATTGATATCTTCGTTCTCACCATGGCTATTGACTCCACTAGCCACTGGCTTGAACGGAGCCACTTTAAGCCCATAACTCCGCAACTCGCGCAACAGGCAACTCGAAATATGCGTTTTACCGACCCCAGTATCGGTTCCTGTAACGAAAAAGCCCGTCATAACGTATCGGCTCTTAGTACAAGATATAGCGTTCGCCAGCTGAGTTCATTTTGTATGCCGTTAAAAATTGATTTATACCCTTTCTTACCTAAATACCGATGCCTGATCGGGGAAATCGACGCACCAACACCACGAATCGAGTCGAAAAGTGCTTTTTTGTCATCAAACTGCTGCGAATGCACAATGACTTCTTGATGTTGAAGCTCTAGCCCCGCAGCTGCGATAGCCTCAAACCAATCTTGTTCAGACGGTAATTCTCGAATCCGCTCATATAAGGTTGGGGATTGAGTAAGTTCCGCCAGGCTTCCGGCAACAAACATACTAAGAACTGCATAAGCGCCGGGCTTTAACACGCGCGCAATTTCGTTTACAACGGGTATTGGTGCGGTCCATTGGCAAGCCGCATTAGACACCAGCAAGTCAATAATATCGGTACCGACCGGAAGTTGCTGCATGTCGGCCTGCAACAGACTGCATGGTCCTTGTTCGTACCTTGGTACGCTCTGTAGCATCCGATGGGCTAAATCCAATCCAATACAGTGGCCATCGTAATCTCTATAGAGTTTTTGCATGGTTGAGCCCGTACCACAGCCAAGGTCAAGCAGCACCCTGCTCCCCGCTTTGCTCTCAGCAGAAGCAGGCACGGGCACTAGCTGAATAAGATGATTAGCCGTTACTTGCTGAATAGCGGAAAATCGATTGTAGCGCGCGGCTGCAGTGCCAAAATGGCTCCGCAAAGCATTTTTGTCTGATACCACACGCTGGGCAGTATCGGTGATCATACCGGCTCCGCCCCTTTGCCATTAGTAGATATTACGTCGAACTCGCTAAACCATTGGGTGGTAGCGGCGGTGAAATCTGCCCTACATGATTTAAACGGTACATGCCCGCAATCCAGTTCTACCAGCTGGCTTTCTGCGATGTGTTGGTGCATAAAGGTACTTGCACCATGGGCGCATATCTGGTCATGTTCACCACAAACAATTTGCACCGGAACATTCACTTCAGACAAACCAGTACGTAAATCTGAGTGTTCTAATACTTTTAGCCCAGCTTGCAGTGTTGCCTTGCTTGGATCCGGATAGTCTTGTATTGCGGTAGCAAAAGCCTTTGCTTGTTGACGTGCGCACTCGTCCCCACTGAACTGGAGCAATAAGAACGCCTTTAGAGCAGCGCCATAATCTAATTCGAAACTTTCAGAAAAACTGACAAAATTGCTCAATCGCTGTCCATAACGCCAGCCTGAAGAGGCCGTGAATCTGGGCGTGCCAGCGATCAACTGTAAGGCCTTAACCTCAACGAGGCGATTAATCTGTATATAAAGAGCCAGTATTGCGCCTAGTGACCAGCCGATGACAATGGCATTGTCAGGAATATCGTTTGCAAGTAGGCTCGCGGCATCCTCTATCCGCGCAGGGAAAGTTTCATGGGTACGGTCCCCATAACCCGGCAAGTCAAGTAAATGCACCTGACCAAAACCCTCGAAATATGCTTTGATATTGTGCCAAACCGCTCGATTTACCCCCCATCCGTGAACCAAACAGATGTTAGTCACGAGCGATTACCCAAGGCCGATGTAAGCTCTGTAATAAGCTCGCTAATTTGTTGGCGTGTGTGGTTGGCCGAGAGTGTAATTCGAAGACGAGCCGTACCCTCGGGTACGGTCGGCGGACGAATAGCACCGACCAGGAATCCCTTCGCGCGCAATTTTATCGCAAGCTTCAATGTTTTGGCGTTATCGCCAATGATGACAGGCTGGATGGCCGAAACGGATTCAAGCAAAGGCAAACCTTGATCTTTGGCTTCGCAGCGGAAAAATCGAATGTTACCTTGCAGAGATTCAGTAAGACTCCCCTCAAGCACCAACTCCAGAGCAGTCAATGCACATGCCGCCAAACCAGGTGGTAAAGCGGTCGTGTAAATGTAGCTTCGGCAACGCTGTTCGATGTGTTCAATTAAATCTGCATTACCCGCAACAAAAGCACCAAAACACCCAAATGCTTTCCCAAATGTGCCCATAAGCAGCACACTATTAAAGTCCATTAACTCTTGGGCGGCTACATTTAGAGCTAGACTACCCCGCCCTTTGGAACCAAGCACTCCCACGCCGTGAGCGTCATCAACTAGCAATAAGCCATTTC
>JABJKL010000248.1 GCA_018660405.1 Pseudomonadota bacterium
AGGCCAGGGTTATCCACCAACATGGAAACTTCGCCAGCACGGCATCCAGATTTCGTTGTCAATGGACACCTGCGCCTGGTGTAGTGCGGATCTGTTCTCCGCGATGCGCACCACCGTGGGAGCTGATCGGGCACATCAACACCTGCAAGCACATGCTCAGAACGAGACTATTTCTTCACTTCACATGCGCTGTGAAGAAGCGGTCGACTGGGCAACGCGAGGTGGCAGTCGAGCGCTCAAAATGGATGCCAGGATTGGCAGCCTGGAAGTTGGCAAGCGCGGCGATATCGTTCTGATAAAAAATGATGATTCGCCCGTGATGTACCCGATTCTCAATCCTTATGGTCATATCGTCATGCAAGCGCAACGTGGCGACATCGATACCGTCACCGTCGATGGACAGATCGTGAAGCGCAATCATAAATTAGTTAATTCCAGCTTGGGCACAGCAAAAAAGGCGGTGGCAAGCACGATCGACCACTTGCGATCCTCTATGGGCGAAGAGACATGGCAAGATGGAATGCACCCTGAGGTGCCAGAGACGAAACTCAGCGAGAACCCATACACCTACACCACCTTCGGCTCGGGTGCTGCCGGACCGAAAAAATAATTGGGAACATAGTAAGAAATGTGACGAGCAATATAGTGGGAAAAAAAGTAATTGTTATTTAGCGGATGGCATTCGGTAATAAAAAGCTTATTCTGGAGGTCACTTTAGTGAATAGTTATAGATGGGGAAGGCGCGATGATAAACAGACCGATGTTAGTAATGATCAAAACAATAACAACATTGTTTTTTCTTTCCGGCATATTTGCCACAACTACTGCGGCCCAGGAAGGCCTTACGACTGCCAAGCTCGATTCCTGGCTCAAGGGCTATGAAGAAGCCTGGGAATCTTTGGACGCCGACAAAGCTGCGCCGCTATTTACACAAGATGCAACGTACCAGGATAACCCTTATGAACCGGCCCACCAGGGTCGAGAGGGAATTCGTCAATACTGGGCAGGCGTTACCAGCGATCAACAAGACGTCGATTTCACTTACCAGGTCTTGTCGGTAGTGGGTAATACGGGTATCGCGTACTGGCATTCAGAGTTTAGCTCACGCTCCAGCGGGGCCGGGATTACGCTTGATGGTATTTTCGTTCTTGAATTTGATCAAGATGGCTTATGCAACAGCCTGAAAGAGTGGTGGCATCTAAAAGTTGACCCCGCTGAAGGCGTTTAGGAGCCTTACTTTGACGGTTCGTGGTGAATTTGTCCGGCAGCAAAGCATTATGCGGGAATGGATTACCGCAGACGGCTCATCTGGTTATCCGGCAGCAAAGGGGCGGTATCATTTATATGTTAGTTACGCCTGCCCCTGGGCCCACCGCACGATCATCATGCGCAAGCTGAAAGGCTTGGAGGATGTGATTTCAGTCAGCGCTGCTCACCCTGTAAGAACTGAAGATATTTGGATATTTAACGAAGAATATCCCGATGAGGTGAATAATTTTACCTCGATGAAAGAACCTTATCTGATAACTGATCCGGAATACCCGAAGCGCTGCACCGTACCAGTACTGTGGGATAAAGAATCCGGCAAGATATTAAGCAATGAATCCGCCGATATTATTCGCATGTTTAATTCGGAATTTGGCGCGTTAGGTGCCGAACCATTCGATTATTACCCGGAAAAACTGCGCGATTCGATTGACGCGATCAACAGCAAGATATACCAGCATTTAAATAATGGAGTTTATCGGTCGGGGTTTGCCCAAAGCCAGCAAGCCTACACTGAAGCCAGCACCAAAGTGTTTGAAACCCTGGATGAACTGGAATACATACTGAGCAAAAATCGGTATCTCACCGGAGAGCAACTCACCGAAGCAGACTGGCGGTTATTTCCAACTTTGGTCCGGTTTGATTCTGTGTATTACCTGCATTTTAAATGCAACAAAAAGCGCTTGGTCGACTACCCAAATCTTTGGCCCTACGCACGCGAGCTGTATCAAACCCCGGGCATCGCGGAAACCGTGAAGTTGGATCAAATCAAACTTAGCTATTATAAAAACCACCCATCGGTGGACCCAACGGGCATCGTGCCTCTGGGGCCAGATATCGATTTTTCGGAACCGCATGGCCGCAATTAAGAAAGATTAAGAACCCCCTCGGCTACTGGAAATTCACCGCGACGTTGCCGCTGAGATTTAAACGCGCTTTTCAGTTAGCACAATAGTGCGGTGGCGACCTGCTTTAGTTAAATAAAGCGCTGGACTTGTTACGCGGATTTTCTTGCCGCAAGCCTCTCAACGTCTACGGCGACCACTTTATATTCCGGACACATGGTTTCAGAATCGACCACATTACTGGTAACGTTGTTCACCATAAATTCGGGGAAATGGAACGTTGTAAACAACACGCCCGGTTTTATTTTTTTAGAGACCTCCACAATGATCTCCACTTCGCCACGATCTGAAAATAATCGTGCGGCATCACCGGTGTGAATCCCTTTGGCTTTGGCATCTTTGGGATTGATTAATAAAATATCTTTATCAACGATTGCAGCATTGTGCGTACGGCGTGTCATGGTGCCGGCATTATAGTGCTCGAGATTTCGACCGGTGGTCAATATAAACGGGAAACTTGCGGCGTTATCCAACAACTCTGTTGTTTCTTCAAAATCAAAGTAGTGGAATTTCCCCTTGCCACGCTTGAAATCTTTGCTATGCAGAATCTTGGTGTCCACGCCGCCTTTTAAAACCGGCCATTGCAAACCGTGATCACCCAGGTTTTGCCAGGTTACACCCGCAAAAAATGGTACAACCCGCGAAATTTCTTCCAGCATAGTACCGGGCGCATAAGCAGGCTGTTGATAACCCATGCGATTCATGATTTCGACCATGATGTCACCATCTGCTTTGCTACCGGATAATGGTGGTACTACTGCTTGCACTCGCTGGATACGGCGTTCACCATTGGTAAAGGTGCCATTTTTCTCCAGAAATGAGGCTCCTGGCAAAATCACATCGGCTAACTTGGCGGTCTCGGTAAAAAAGATCTCCTGAACAACCAACAAGTCCAAATTGGTTAATGCCTTTATTACGTGTGCGGTATTTGGGTCAGTTTGGGCAACGTCCTCACCCATAATCCAGATCGCCTTTAAATCACCCGCGATAGCAGCGTCAAACATCTCAGGAATTTTCTTACCCTCGGTCGTCGGCGATGCCACACCATAGGCGTTAGCATAATAATCTTGTGTTTCTTTTTCCATCACCTCGAGATAACCAGCACCCTGGTGTGGCTGACAACCCATATCAGCAGCACCCTGCACGTTATTTTGGCCACGCAATGGATTGACGCCTACGCCCGCACGACCAATATTCCCGGTAATCATCGCCAGATTGGCAATCAACATGACGGTCTTGGCACCCTGGCTATGCTCGGTAACGCCCAGGCCGTGGAAGCTCATTGCGTTGTTTGCGTTGGCATAGGCTAATGCGGCTTCCTTAGCCAGGTCCGCAGACACACCCGCCACTTCGGCCATCGCCTCAACATCGATATTGAGGATCTGTTTTTTGAACAGGTCATAATCTTCGCAACGTGTTTTTACGAACTGTTCGTCGGCCAAACCCTCTGTAACAATAAAATGCAGCATCAAGTTCAACATCGCCACGTTAGTGCCGGGGCGTAATTGCAAATGGTAATCTGCCAACTCGGCTAATTCCGTTTTAACGGGATCGATAACAATTAACGTGCTACCCGCCATGGCTTGCTGCTTTATTTTTGCACCCGTCACCGGGTGTGCTGCTGTCGGGTTAGCGCCAATAACCACCATGCAATCGGTATACTTAATATCTTCAATAGAGTTAGTCGCGGCACCGGTACCAAAACTTTGTTGCATGCCCCAGGCCGTTGGTGAATGGCAAACACGCGCGCAACAATCGATGTTATTGGTGCCGATCACGGCACGAATAAATTTTTGCATTAAGTAATTTTCTTCGTTGGTACAACGCGACGAAGAAATTCCAGCTATTGAATCCGGGCCATTGTTCTTTGAAATTTTTTCCAACTTGTTAGCAATAAAATCGTAGGCCTCATCCCACGTGGCTTCGACAAATTTACTGCCCTGGCGAATCAGCGGTGTACGCAAACGATCCGGATGGTTATAAAAACGGAAAGCGTATCGGCCTTTCAAGCACGTGTGGCCTTGATTAACTTCTGCATCCCACGGTGCGCGAATTGATTGCACCTCGTTATTACGCACAGACACTTCCAGATTACAGCCCACACCACAATATGAACACGTTGTGCGCACCGTGTTATCCGCTTGAAGTGCCTTAGATTGAAACCGGTCAGTAATTGCCGCTGTGGGGCATGTTTCTGCGCAAGCGCCACAAGATACACATGAAGAATCGCCAAACAACAGATCATTGTCCTTAATTATTTTCGATTCAAAGCCGCGGCCCTCCATACCCAAAACAAATGAACCCTGGATCTCATCACACGCACGAACACATCGCGCACAATTTATGCACTTGGCAAGATCCATGCGCATGTAGGCATGTGAGCTATCTTTTTCACGACTCAGATGATTGTCACCATTCCCATAACGCACATCGCGCAGCCCAACGTCAGCCGCTACATCTTGTAATTGGCAGTTGCCGTTGACCTCACAAGTCAAACAGTCCAGCGGATGATCCGAAATCACCAGCTCAATGATATTCTTGCGTAATTTTTGCAGCGAGTCTGTTTGGGTAAAAACATGCATACCCGCAGTAACAGGCGTATGGCATGAAGCTATGGTCTTAACGGGGCCATCGGCCTTTAGTGCCACCTCTACGGAACACACGCGACAAGCACCATACGGCTTTAGACGTGGGTCATCGCATAAGGTTGGAACCTGTTTCTCGCCAATGGTGCGCTTGGTAAAGTTGAGTATGGTCTCACCCGGTGTTATTTCAAACGCCTTACCATCGACATAAGCCGCGGCGACTTCAATATTGTCTAGTGCTTTCATTTCACTACCCCACTGAGCCCACTGGAGCCATTTTTTCTGCTACAAAATAATCGCTCAATTCATCTTCAAAATACTGCAATGCGTTTTTAATCGGTAAGGGTAAGCCACCGCCTAATGCACACAGCGATGCCTGTTGCATCGTGTCTAACAAGTCATCAAACAACTCCGGATCGAGCTTTTCTTTGCCGGATATTGCGCGCTGTAGCATTTCTTTACCGCGTGTTGAACCCAAACGACAGGGAAAACATTTGCCACAGGACTCCGCCTCGGTGAATGCAAACAAGTGTTCAATATATACGATTAAAGAAAAATCTTCGGGGACACAAACAATACTGCCATGACCTAATAAAAAACCTTGTTTAGCGAAGCTTTCAAAATCTACCGTTAGGTCATCAATTTTGGACACCGGAACCAAACCTCCTAACGGACCCCCAATATGTATTGCTTTAGCCGGTTTGGCAAAACCACCGCCAAGGTCATCTATGACTTTTCTTAGCGGCATGCCCATGGGCACTTCCAATAGCCCCGGCTTATTAAACAAACCATCCAGGCACAAAAGTTTTGTACCCGATGAGTGCTCGCTGCCAATTTTTACAAATTCCGCGCCGCCCAATTCAAAAATAGCAGGAACAGCCGCAAACGTTTCGACATTATTTAATACGGTTGGTTTTTTAAATAAGCCTTCAACGGTTGGAAACGGTGGCCGTATATCAACTTCTGGGCGTCGCCCTTCAATAGAGGCTATTAATGCGGTCTCTTCACCGCATATATAAGCACCAGCACCTTTAACGATTTTGAATTTAAAGTTAAAACCACTGCCTAAAATATTCTCACCCAGCAAGCGATTAGCTTCCAAAGCTTCAATCGCTTGTTGGGTCGCTGCAATCGATTCCGGGTATTCTGCACGAATATAGACCACACCATATTGCGCGCCAACAATATAGCCCGCTGCCAACATGCCAAATAGAACGCGGTAGGTTTGTTGTTCTAACAGGTAGCGGTCCGAATACGCGCCGGGATCACCTTCATCGGCATTACATACAATATATTTTTCTTCGCCCACAACGCTCTTGCACGATTCCCATTTCATACCCGCCGGAAAACCGGCACCACCGCGTCCACGAAGATTAGAGACTTTCATTTCTTCAACCAGCTGTTCGGGCGTACGGTTCAAAAATTGCTGTATCTGGTGTTTTATTTTTTCTATATCAGAAAATTCTGCGGTAAGTAGTGCCGGGCCATCACTCGTTATGTCGTAACTATCTGTTTGGTACTGAGCTGTTTGATATTGAGCCGTTTGATGTTGTGAAGCGTCATCTAATATCTCGTCGAGGTGATCAATGGCGTCACCTGAATAATTTTTCCCGTTAAGCTGGAATGAACTGTTTTCATGGCAACGGCCTAAACAGGTGATATGGCCAATTTCGTCCTCAGCCACTTTTTTTGCCAGCTTCGCTTTAACTCTTTCTTGTGTGCCTGCGCATAGACAAGCTGAGCCATTGCAGACCAACGCTTGCTTGTTCAAATGTTCTTCTGACAGAAAATCGTAAAAAGTGGTGCTGGCCGCTATGGTCGATTTACCCACAAAAAACTCTTTGGCAAGCACACCCATATCATCGCCGGTTGGGGCCTTTTGTTGCTCGGCAAATGCAGTGATTTTTTCGAAAAGGTTATTTTCCAACCCTTTGCGGCCTGAGAGTTTGCTAATGTTTTGTGACATTATGAATGATTAATGAACAATACGTTCTTTACCCGCATAAACGTTAAAACTGGTTTCCTTGAGAAAACCGACCAAAGTCATATTGTGTTCTTCTGCCAATTCAACCGCCAGACTGGTAGGTGCACCAATGGCTGCCATAAAACCAATATCTGCCATTAATGCTTTTTGCACTAACTCGAAGCCGACCCTACCGCTGACCATAAGCAGCACATCTCGCACTGGCAAGCCATCGCGCTGCAACCGTGCGCCGATCAGTTTATCAACGGCATTATGTCGACCTACGTCCTCTTTGAGGTCAATCAAGTCACCATCGGCCGAAAACAACGCTGCAGCATGAATGCCGCCGGTTTTCCGGAACTGATTTTGCTGTTTTTGTAATGATTTCGGCAGACTCTTCAGCAATTGCACGGCGATCTTCGGCGATCGCGCATCCAAACTTGGTGTGTGCATCAATTCCAGGGCTTGCAGCGAATTCCTACCACAAACCCCACAGCTGGAATTCGTATAAAAATAGCGCTGGAAACGCTTTAAATCAAACTGATGCCCAGGTGCCAGCTCAACCAACAGGGTATTTTGCAGATCGTATTGCCCGGATAGCTCACCCGTTGGCTTAATAGCTGCAATTTGATCCATCGATTGGATAATACCCTCGGTGTATAGAAACCCAACGACCAGATCAATATCATCACCCGGTGTTCGCATCGTAACGGACAACGAGTCTGACTGCTTTTCGCCACCCTTGGTAAACGCAATCTGTATCTCTAGCGGTTCTTCAATCGACAGCTGGTCATCACACTGGCGTGTTTCGCCATTGCTTATTTGTTCGATCGGCTTTAGGGTGGCCGCTAGCTGGAGCTCGTTCATCACATTACAATTAGTACTTCTTCAGCACAGGATTCCCGGTGCCAATAATGACTAATTATTCAAACGGTAGATTAAAATAAGCGGGATATCAACCACAAGCCCCACCAGAAAGATCAGTGGGGGCATGCCCACATCATGTAACTGATTATGCTAGTGCTTCTTCAAACCAGTATTGCTGCATTTGACGTACAGCTTTGCCCTGCAAACTTAGCAATTCTCGAGCTTATTAAGGGGCTATAAACATCCGCTCTCGCAAAAACTTCAGCTCATCAATCGATTCCATAATGTCGTCCATGGCGGTGTGATTGGATCGCTTGGTGTAACCATCGATCAATTCTGGCATCCAGCGTACACCGAGTTCCTTTACCGAACTGACATCAATATTTCGGTAATGCAGCCACTCGCTGAGCTCGGGCATATATTTGTATAAAAAGCGACGATCCTGACAGATACTGTTTCCACATAGTGGTGCGCGATTCTTGGGCACGTGTCGCTGAATAAAGTCGAGCGTTTCAATCTCAGCCTGTCGCTCGGTGATTGCCGAAGCTTTTACTTTGTCAACTAACCCCGTGCGATTGTGGGTACGGGTATTCCACTCGTCCATACCATCGAGTAACTCTGTGGGCTGGCTAATGGCAATGATCGGACCTTCGGCAATAATGCGTAAATCACTGTCGGTAATTACGGTTGCCATTTCAATAATCCGGTCTTTTTCTGGATATAGCCCGGTCATTTCCAGGTCCATCCAGACCAATGATGTTGCGTCCTGTGCCACTATCAATTTCTCCTAACTATTTAAATTTCTGGTGTTAACTCTTGTGTTAGTTCTGGAAATCAAACGCTAACTTTGCGTCGATCCCGCATGGCTTGACCAATGGTGCGCTGATCCATGTATTCCAATTCTCCACCAATGGGCACGCCACGTGCTAGTCGTGAAATGACGATACCATAGGGTCGAATCAAATCCTGTAAATATTCTGCGGTGACCTCGCCTTCGGCGGTTAGGTTAGTTGCAATCACTATTTCTTCAAATTCTTCGCTGTCTAGCAGCTTAACGAGCTTATCCAGGCCGAGTTTATCTGGCCCCACCCCATCGAGTGGTGACAACTGACCCATTAATACAAAATACACGCCCTCATATACCCCTGATTGCTCCATTGCTTCCAGATCAGCAGGCGTTTCAACCACACACATCACTGTTTTGTCGCGCTTACTGGAACTACAGATTCCGCACAATTCTTCTTCGCAAAACGTATTACAGCGATTGCAAAATCGCACTTTGTCCAGCGCCGCGAGCAGCTTGTCGGCGATCTCTGCCGCACCTTCGCGATCTCGTTCCATTAGGTAAAACGACATGCGCTGCGCGGTGCGAGGACCGACGCCAGGAAGGCACTTAAGTGCCTCGCGCAATTCATCTATGGCTTTGGAACCACTCATTCGTTTTCAGTTCGAGTACAAGCAGCCTTGATCAAACTCTAAGAAACCTTTGCACAAGCAGGGATTTTGTTCTCTGACAAGGCAAAAACGCACGGAAAGAGGGAGTTTATATTTCATAAATGACCGATTGAGTACGTTTTTAACGCCGTCAGAGGATAAAATAACAATTGTGCAAAGGTTTCTCTAGAAGGGCATCTTCATTCCAGGAATATTCAAACCCCCGGTCAGACCGCCCATTTTGGACTGCGTGGTTTCCTCTACTTTACGTGCGGCATCGTTCATTGCGGCTGCCACCAGGTCTTCCAGCACCTCTTTATCTTCCGGGTCGACTAAATCCTGGTCGATCTCCACCTTGCGCACATCATATCGACAAGTCATTACGATCTTAACCAGGCCGCCGCCACTTTCGCCTTGCACTTCCAGATTAGCTAGCTCTTCTTGCGCACGTTGCATATTTTCCTGCATCTGCTGTGCTTGCTTCATTATGTTTCCGATACCACCTTTCATTCGTCGTTCTCCATCATTTTTCCTGCGCAGCGGGTTGAATCGAAGATTCTCTCAAACTCGCGCCAAATTCGTTGATTAAATCGTTTACACCCTCGCTGGCGAGCATTGATTCTTTGGTCGCCGCCAACCGTTCTTCTTCAATACGCTGACGCCGTTGTGCCGGGCTTTCTTCACTCACATCAGCAATCTCAATATCGACCCTGCAATCGCTGCCTACGTGTTTTTCTATCGCGGTTTTAATCGCCGCCTTACGTGAGTCTGACACTAAATGTTGGTCCGACTCGTTGATAAACAGCTTTACCTGATCTTTGGTATAACTATCAAAAATGCAGTGCATGGCTAGCTCGCGGGCCAGGCCCTTCACTTCAAGCTGTTCGATCATTTCGTACCATGGCATGCCATTAAAATGGGCACCACTGGTTATTGTTTGTGATTGCTCTGCTGACGGCACTGGTGGCGGTGAATTCTGCGACGAGGTCTCGGGCTCCTGTACAGAGTCCTTCCCGGGTGCTTGTTCACGGGTGTTATCCCCCGAAGCCGCCACGGGCACTTCAACGGTTAAGTCTGCTTCACCCGCTCCATTGCCCTGCGACTTCTCCGGGACTGTCTGAGTGTCGACCTGGGTGTCGGC
>JABJKL010000078.1 GCA_018660405.1 Pseudomonadota bacterium
ATCACGCCCTGTTTATTGCCTATGCGCCGGCAGAAAATCCCAAAATCGCGATTGTGGTGATTGTGGAAAATGGTGGAAGTGGAAGTGGCACAGCAGCACCCATTGCGCGTACCGTGATTGATCGCTATTTGCTTGGAGACCCTGCACAAACGATCGACAAGGAAGTCGATACAGAATTGGCGATCGTTCGATGAAATCGGAAAGTCGATGGCATCTGGACTTACCTTTAATGATTTTATTAATTGTTCTGTGCGCGGCCGGCTTATTTGTTCTTTATAGCGCAACCGGTGAAGACGATGGCGCTATGTTGCGCCAATGTTTTCGAATCTTGATATCTTTTGCTGTGCTTATCGTTGTTGCACAGATTAGCCCACACACCTGGCACCGTTGGTCACCGTGGGTATACCTTGTAGGCTCCGTTCTGTTGGTCGCTGTTCTATTGCTTGGCATAGTAGGAGGGGGTGCGCAACGATGGATCGATTTTGGCCTGTTTCGTTTTCAGCCTTCTGAGTTCATGAAGCTCGGAGTACCGATGATGGTGGCGTGGGTGGTGAGTCGGCGCGCATTGCCTCCAACGTTATCAATGACTTTTATTGCACTGGTGGTTGTATTGCTTCCGGTGATGCTGGTGCTGCTACAACCGGATCTGGGCACATCAATATTGATCGCTGTATCCGGAATTGTGATCGTTATACTCGCTGGCTTACGGTGGCGATATATGATTGGTTCCCTGGTTTGTGCCGCGGTCGCCGCGCCATTTTTGTGGAATTATATGCATGAATATCAGCAGCGTCGCATTTTGACCTTGTTTGACCCATGGGCCGATCCTTTGGGGGCTGGATACCATACGATACAGTCCATGATTGCTATTGGCTCCGGAGGGACTGTTGGCAAGGGTTGGTTAGCGGGAAGTCAGTCTCAGCTTGAGTTTATTCCGGAACGCAGCACTGATTTTATCTTCTCTGTTTTTGCCGAAGAATTTGGCTTGTTGGGTGTGGGAGTTCTGTTGGCTACCTATATGTGCATAGTGTTTAGAGGTTTGATGATTGCTTATGCGGCGCAAGACACTTGGTCAAGATTGTTGGCCGGAAGTTTGTCGTTGACCTTTTTTTTCTACATCTTTGTAAATATTGGTATGGTTTCTGGCATGCTGCCTGTGGTTGGCGTTCCGTTGCCGTTAATCAGTTATGGCGGCACGTCCATGGTGACGCTTATGGCCGGATTTGGCATATTAATGAGTATTCACACGCGTCAGTTGTTGATGCCTCATTAACTGATCCTTATAAATTGGTTGCTAGTGGTTTTTCAACATAATATAGCGGTAATTAAAGTGATCCAGAAGATTAATGACAAAAGGCATTCCGAAAGAGTGGTTAGCACTATGATTTATCGAGTAGAGAGAGGCTATTGATGCGACTGGATATAGCAGGTTCAGACAATGTACGTCTGAAAAGAATAAAAAAGCGCTTGCGGAAACACGCCGGGAGCTACATTGGTTTAATTTTTTTATCGTTACTGTTTAGCACCTCTGCCGACTCGTTGGAATTACAAAACTATCCCACTTTGCGGGTTTTGACCGAGGAGCTGAAGGCAGATGGTTTTGAGCCAGCCGAATTACAGCGCTTATTTAGCGCAATTGAGTTCAAGCAGAATATTGTTGATGCCATGACTAAACCGGCGGAAAAGTCTATGACCTGGAATCAATATCGTGGCTTGTTTATTAAGTCGGAGCGTATCCAGCAAGGTGTAGGTTTTTGGCGCACTCATCAGGCAGATCTATCCAAGGCAGCACTGGAATATGGCGTTGCGGAAGAAGTGATTGTTGCGATCATCGGAGTTGAGTCACGTTTTGGAGAGTATCGTGGCAAGCATGGCGTATTTGAATCATTGGCAACTTTAGTTGCCGGCTATCCACGGCGTAGTGCGTTTTTTGGCAATGAGCTCAAAGCGTTCCTGCTACTGTGCAAAGAACAAGGTTTTGATCCTCTGGAAGTTAAGGGCTCCTATGCAGGCGCGGTAGGTTACCCACAATTCATTGCCACTAGTTACCGGGCTTATGCGGTTGATTTTAACGGTGATGGCCGTACTGACATAGTTAACGATCCTGTTGATGCGATAGGCAGTGTGGCCAATTATTTCAACAAGCATGGCTGGCGGGCCGATGAACCCGTAACTTCTGCATTTAACAGCTACTCCCAAGCATTATTAGAAGCGCCTACAGTGAAACTTGCTACCGATAGGACAGTGGCTGAAATAGTAAAAACGGGTGCGAAGTTGGTTGATTTATTAGAGCCAGATCTTAAGGTGGGGCTTGTGTCTCTCGAGGGCAATAATGGCCCTGTTGTCAGGCTTACACACCATAACTTTTACGTTATTACCAAGTATAATCGCAGCACGATGTATGCGATGGCGGTGCATGAGTTGAGTCAAGCCGTCAAAGTAGCCATGGGAAAGACACAATGAGACCTTCGCACGATTGTGATTTTGTCTTCTGGCGGCGTTAAAAATGTACTCAATCGGTCATTTATGAAATATAAACTCCCTCA
>JABJKL010000140.1 GCA_018660405.1 Pseudomonadota bacterium
CGACCAGCCTTGGTGCCAGAAAGTAATAGGTGCCAAAAACAATTAAAGCATTCCAACCTAGCGCACCGGAATGCACATGCCCGATTGTCCAGTCTGTAAAATGACTAACCGCATTAACACTCTTGATGGCCATCATCGGGCCCTCGAAGGTTGCCAGGCCATAAAATGCTAAAGACAAAACAATGAACTTGAGTGCGGGATCGGTTCGAAGTTTTGTCGCCGCGCTGCTAACGGTCATGATGCCGTTAATCATCGTAGCCCATGAGGGCGCCAACAAAATCAAACTCATTACCATGGCGAGATTCTGCACCCAGTCAGGGATCGCGCTGTAATGAAGATGATGTGGGCCAGCCCAGATGTAGCTATAAGTGAATGCCCAAAAAGCGACGACCGATAATTTGTAGCTCCAGATGGGTCGATCCGCGTGTTTTGGCAGGAAGTAATACAGCATGCCGAGGAATCCACCGGTCAACAGAAAACCGACCGCATTGTGGCCATACCACCATTGCACGATGGCATCTTGCGCGCCTGCATAAATGGAGTAAGACTTAAACAAAGTCGCTGGCATTGCCAGGCTGTTTACCACATGCAACATTGCGATGACGATAATCAAGCCACCATAGAACCAATTCGATACGTAAATTTGTTTAATACGCCGCTTCGCGATCGTTGCGAAGAACACGATACCAAAAGAAATCCAGACGACTGCGATAGCGATGTCAAACGGCCATTCGAGCTCCGCGTATTCCTTGCTGGTGTTGAATCCTGCCAACAGTGAGAGACCACCTGTCAGAATAACCAACTGCCACGCAATTGCGGTGAACCATGCAAAACGAGGCGTTGGAAGTGGAATATGAGAAGTACGTTGCACGCTATAAAAAGCGGTCGCCATAAGCGCAGACACGCCGAAACCAAAAATAACACCACTGGTATGCAAAGGACGCAATCGACCGAAAGATAACCAAGGTTGACCAAAATCAATCCACGGCCAGATCAGTTCGGCCGCCACGTAGACGCCCACGGTCATTCCGAGCGCGGCCCATACCAAAGAGCACATCATGAGAAATCGTACGACCGAGTCGTGGTAGTACATTTCGTTACTGGTTTTAGAAATTTCAGACATCAATTCAAGCGCCTATTGAAGGGCCCAGGCCGTTCGTCCATAAGACGACCATTAATCCCAATAATGTAACGAAACCAACCAGTAGCCATCCGACCAGCGATGAAGCCATCAACATACCCCGCTCCTGACTGATTCTCAATGCGACCGGCAGGCCCGAATACAGCAGATACATGGCCCAAATCAGCGCTGGAATAAGCACCAGCAAATTAATAAACACATGCGGATACAAATGAATAACGCTGCCAAACACAACCGGTGCTGCCAATGTTGCAACAAGAGTCATATGCGCCCCCAGAGAAACGCGTGCGTCATAAGTCTCTGACATCCAGCGTGATATGAATGCGGTCGACACGAACGCCACAAGCAGCACGATAAAATAAAGAGCACTCACCGTTCGCAATTCAGCTTCGCCCAACATCAACGGATTTTCCGCACCCAGCTCCCAACCCCTCCACGAACCGCCAATGTACGCAAACAATGGTGGCAACATCGCAAACCAAAGCAGGTACTTAAAAAATATGCGGTATGGGGAAGGCCTGGATATCGCAAGATCCTCAAACACAGCTTTCGGCCGGAACAGGACCGTTAGCAGAAATATCGAGCGGCCAATCCGCGGTTTGCTTTTGTTATCTTTATTATTCATTTGCCAACTAGTTTCGATTATTAAACTGCAAAGCGAATCTCATAATATGTAAGCAGAGGAATAAATTTTTCAATATCGTACTCATACGATACTCCTTCGTTCAAGATGTCGGTAAATCCTGTCGGGTCGCCCCGGCTTTACCGATGGCTGTTTTATTCGGGTTATTCTGTATTAGCGGGCTCGCGAGCTTGCTAATAATACAATACTTCGTATTCAGCATTAAAAAATATTTCCAGAGGTACGAACGATAGAGCACAATCGATTTCTATGCCCCCTAATGCAAAGCACAGCGACCGTCGAAAGACCGTCGCGACGGGTGCCGTATTGTTATGTGTTTTTATGGAACCAAAACTCGATTTCATCTGTTTCAATCTCAAATTCTGCGGAGTGTTCAACATTAGCCGGAACATGGTACCACTCACCTATGGCTACCCTCGTTGTCGTGCCATTCATTGTTAGTATCAACGCACCGCGAGTAATTACGCCATAATTGTCGGTGTCGTGACTATGCGGAGGAATAGATGTTCCGGCAGGATAGGAAGCGAATAGGACGTCACTTCCTTTTGCTTCAAGTTTATACGCGTCGAAACGCCCATCATATAAAGGGAGCGATTTTATTTTATCTGGATATTTTCCGGCCACCTACTTCTCCGATGTTTACACATAACAGTGGGATAACAGGCGTAACGCCTGATATGTTCTTATTGAATCCATAGCTCTATATCCTACGGACAGATCATCTACGGTTCAAATCTCGATATCATGAACATCAATATTGGACAATTGGCAGCCATTTGAACATATACTAGTGAAAATTAACTGCTGTAATGTTGCCAACAAGCATGATTAAACTAAGCTCGCAATTACGCTGGTTTGCTCGCGAGTGCGTAGTAGTAACGAAATCTATTTCCGTTCGCGTTTATCTCCGACCCGTATAACTTGGTTGCGCAACTGATGAAATTACTCCTACCTAGCCATCGTGAAAAAAAGACAGTATCCATTTTTATGGTGCCTGCGTGCCTGATCCTATTGTTGGGTTTGTGTTCGAATTTGGCTAACGCTCAGACACCAGATCCCCGCTTTGACCCACCCACGGCTGAATTTCATTTCGCGCGACTCATGTTTTCTAATGCCGCATACAGTCGCCGCGGTAGACGCGGTGGCGCATGGATGACTGATTATCCAGACGCTGAATACCACCTTATGGATGGCGTCAACAGAATGACAAACATAGAGGGAGAATTGGTCGACTATTATGGACAGGGCGGCCGACTGATCTCTCTGGATGGCGACCAAGTTTTCGACTACCCCTGGCTTTATGCGGTAGAGGTCGGGCAATGGACTTTAAGCGCTCAAGAGGCGACCAAACTGAGGGAGTATCTAGACCGAGGCGGTTTCCTTATGGTTGATGATTTCTGGGGCGATTATGAGTGGCAAACTTTTGTTGAATCCATGCGGCGAGTCTTTCCTGATCGGCCCATTGTCGAGATCGACGAGGATGACCCTGTGATGCACGTCATGTTCGATGTCGACAAGAGCACTCAAATCCCCGGGATGAACGGGATACGAACTGGCTCCATACCGCACTGGCGCGGTATATATGACGACGCGGGTCGATTAATAGTTGCCATCAATTTCAACATGGATATGGGTGACGCGTGGGAGCATGCAGGTAACCCCTACTACCCTGCGAAAATGACTGCTATGGCTTATCGGTTTGCGGTTAACTACATCATTTATTCAATGACGCACTAGTGCTTTGTTATCCCAGCGCTTGTCGGCAAAATGATCGCCGAAACACTCACCAAAAAGGAACATTAACCATGAAATCGTTATCGCTCTACCTTCGCCACCACACCCATAGCATCGCCGGAATTGCGCTGTTGATCCTGGCTGGCTGCGACACGCCACACTATGAATACCTACACCTTCCCGGCACGGAGCCCGCTGCAGGCGCAAACATGCCTTTCACTTCCGCCATAAAAGTAAACTCTGGAAGCATTCTCTTTCTGTCAGGTACAAGCGGTGCGCCCGTTCCCCATAGCCATCCTCACAATCCTGCTGAATTCGACGATCTTGACTTCAGTGCTGAAGCTCAGGCAATCAGGGTTATGGAGCGTATTAAGATCACAGTAGAAGCGGCCGGCGGAGACCTCAGTGACGTCATACAGGTCACCCGGTTCGTCGTCGACATAGGCGAAAATCAAGATGCAATTAATGCGGTAATGAATCATTACTGGGGCGACGATCACCGTCCGGCGAGCACGTCTGTTGAGATCATCCGGCTAGCATCTGACCCGCGGTTTATTCTGGAAGTTGAGGCCGTTGCCGTAATCGACTGATTGTTCTTGAACAGGCGCATGCTCGCCTTGAGTTACGGATTAAACCGGTGCGCCCGGAAAGATCCGAGCTCCCGGCCCACTAGTACGTAATTTGGGGTTTACCATTCTATAAATGGCGTCTTTGCCAGTTTTTCGTTTACTGGGTTATAGATACGATCAAAAAGATTATTTGCCGGTGAAACTATTTTTTCCATATGCCAATAAGGGATCTACCAGTTGAATAGAAGATAATTCTATCTATGATCCTAGAGGAGCTCGATGCGTGTTTACGTACCAGATAGGCGACTATCAGTGATCTGGCTACAATATGCTTATCTCAAGGGTATGATATAGATTAGCCACCACTAGTTAATCTACCAGCTGACCGCCTTTTCGTTCGTAGTACATCCAATTAGGATCGACACTCACTTGATCGTAATTAGCAAGCTTATTTACAATTGTTAGCATATGGCTGTGTCGGCTACCGGCCGCAATGGAAAGGGCCGACGAGGGGGCGTCCAAAATAATATATTGAGGACCTTGCTCATCGATCCAGGTAGTAATCTCGCTGAGATGATTATTTGTTGTTACTTCTCCAAATGGGTCATACCAGGGGAAATGCTGATTAAATCCCATTAGCCGAACCTCGGTCGGCAAATGAGACAGCACAAGGTATTGTGATTTGTTTGGAAGGTTTTCGAACTGATTTAATTGATCAATGGCCTTTTTTGCCTCGTCACCACCAGGATCAGAAAAACAATAATTTTGAATCAGGCTGAAAGAGTATGTGCATTCGGGAGAATGAGAAAAATAACTGATTACAGAGCGTTCCAGTCCGTTTACGGAAGAAGCGGCTAAACCTGACATTAAGGCGACTGCTGTAATTGTGTGGAAGCTCCCAAAGTTAAATTTACCGTACAGAATCCTCACAAAAGAGAATTTAATATTCGGTACGAAAAGAAAAAATAGCATAACCGTGAGAAACCAGAGATTTCCTTCCAACATTTTATTAATGTGTACCCCGTCAGCACTAGTTGGACAGTTTAAGGTGA
>JABJKL010000141.1 GCA_018660405.1 Pseudomonadota bacterium
TACCGTCAGCATCCCAAATCCGGGCGCCGCTCGCCCGGGCGACAAATACCGGCTCACCACCCACGCCGTTAAACGCCCTGACCGGCGAATTTACGCCTCCTGGAATGTATTTTTTCGCTTGCTCAAACCTGCTCACATCGACTCCACTCTTTACTAAATAACAACGCTTTTTGTTGAACTGATTCTTCAGTTATTTGCTTGCCCGGTCCAGCACCAAAAACCGCACTAACGACGGCTACTGCATTCGCCCCTGCCGTATATAATTCAAATAAATTACCCGGTGTAATACCGCCAATCACCACAACAGGCACCGTCATTTCGTTTGCGATTTCCCGCAAATCGTCAATACTTGCAACAACAGCCTCCGGCTTGGTAGCCGACGGGTAAAGACTACCAACCGCCACATAATCGGCACCCTCTGAAACAGCAGCGCGCGCAAGCTCAAGCTGATTGTAACAAGATACTCCGAGAATCGCCGACTGCCCAAGCACCTGGCGAGCCTCAGCAATAGATAAATCTGCTCGACCCAAATGAACACCATCGGCACCCACTTTTCTGGCAAGTTCCACATCGTCGTTAATAATCGATACCGCCCCCGTAGCGCGGCACGCGCCAACAACTAAATTTGCTTGGGCCAGCCGACACTCATCATCAACCGATTTATCACGATATTGAACAACTCTTGCGCCACCCGCCAACACGGCTTGTACGGCCGGACCGAAGCGCTCCCCCGAAAGTAAAACCTGATCGGTAATCGCATACAAGCCAGTCACCTCTTGCTTCATCGTTAGTGTGGTGCTCTAAACCAGGGTTACTAACGCCGAATTCGAAGCGGAATGCTTTGTCCGCTCGAAATACGATAAGCCCCAACCAATGACTGCCAGGTGAATTCCTGAGCTTCCTCAACCGCATATTCAATACTCACCCCGTTTGCGAGCAAAGCCGCAATAGCGCTAGCCAGCGTACACCCCGAACCATGATATTCACCTTCAAGGCGCGGCCACGCATACCCTTTATCGGCTGGGTACAAACGATTAACGACATCTTTGCTTTTCGCATGCCCACCCGTAAGCAACACATGCTCAACACCTCCTTCCAGCAATTTGCGTACCGCAGCTTTTTGCTGATCAGGCGTCTTCTCGGCGGCGTCATCTTCTTGAGCTTTCATATGCGTAAGACAAAATAGCTCTGGCAAATTGGGTGTCACAATTTTGACCTGCGGCAACAACACTTTGCACAACACCTCTACCAAGCCATCGTCAGAAAGGCTATCACCAGCACCACTGGCTAACACTGGATCGAACACAATGGGCGTATTGAGGCTTTGTATTACTGGCACAATTGCCTCTACCAAACTTTTGTTAGCGAGCATGCCAAGCTTAACTGCAGCGAACTCCATATCCGCCTTAAGCGTTTCCAACTGCTGGACGACAAGCTCAGGAGGCACTGGCTGGTAACTGTTCACACCCTGCGTGTCCTGAATCGTATGCGCGCTAATCAAGGTAACCGGGTGTGCGCCCAAAGCACTAATCGTTTGTGCATCCGCAACTACACCGGCACCACCGGTCGGATCGTGACCTGCAATAACGAGCACGTTGTTGCGACTGCCAGAGCCGCGACGGCTAAAGCCTTTCGTTGATGTAGAACCCATTTGCTTAGCTTAGCAACAAAAAAGCACCCCGAAGGGTGCTTTTTTCTGCTCAATTATTCTGGCTGGCCGTTCAGATACGCCGCTATTTTTTGCGCCCGTATCTAGCGTCGAACCGACCAACGCGCCCTGCGGTATCCATCACTTTTTGCTGGCCAGTATAAAAAGGATGGCACGCAGAACAAATTTCTACGGTTATATCCCGCGCCAATGTTGAGCGCGTGTCGATTACATTCCCGCAAGCGCAGGTGATTTTTACTTCGGAATAATTCGGGTGAAGATCAGCTTTCATAATATTCTCTCTGTAATGCCGTGAACGACGATGATGTACCGCCGATCGCATTTCATTTGGGGCGCGGATGGTAGTCCAAGTTACGCTAACAAGCAAGCCACAGCCTTGACCGCACCAGCCGAGTGGCGTGCTGAGGTCTCAATCTAACGCTTCATGGCGCTAAAAAACTCGGCATTGGTTTTAGTGGCCTTTAGTTTGTCCAACAAAAACTCAATGGCTGTGACATCGTCCATCGGGTGCAGCAATTTTCGCAGCAACCATATCCGTTGCAATTCAGCGGGCTCGGTCAATAACTCCTCTTTACGCGTGCCGGATTTATTAACAATAATCGCCGGATAAACACGTTTTTCGGCCACTTTACGATCCAGGTGTATCTCCGAATTGCCCGTGCCTTTAAATTCCTCATAGATAACGTCATCCATTTTGGAGCCGGTTTCAATCAAAGCGGTGGCTAGAATTGTCAAACTACCCCCTTCCTCAATGTTACGCGCAGCGCCGAAGAAACGTTTAGGTCGCTGCAGGGCGTTCGCATCCACACCACCGGTAAGCACTTTTCCTGAAGCTGGCGCCACGGTGTTATATGCGCGAGCGAGACGAGTAATGGAATCCAACAAGATCACCACATCTTTTTTATGTTCAACCAGTCGCTTGGCCTTTTCGATAACCATTTCTGCAACCTGAACATGTCGCATGGCTGGCTCGTCGAATGTCGACGAGATCACTTCGCCGCGAACGGATCGCTGCATTTCTGTCACTTCTTCCGGGCGCTCATCGATTAATAATACGATCAACTCGCAATCAGGATTATTGTTAACGATCGCCTGGGCCACCTGCTGCAACATTACGGTTTTACCACTCTTGGGTGATGAAACGATCAATCCTCGCTGCCCCTTGCCTAAGGGTGCAATTAAATCTATAACTCTGCCGCAAAGGTCTTCTGACGAGCCATTCTCTTGCTCCAAACGCATACGTTCATCAGGATGCAAAGGCGTTAAGTTTTCAAAAAGAATTTTATTCTTTGCTTCTTCTGGCGATTGAAAATTAATTGTTTCAACCTTGAGCAAGGCAAAATATCGCTCAGATTCCTTGGGTGGTCGGATCAAACCATGCACCGTATCGCCAGTGCGTAAATTAAAGCGCCTGATTTGGCTCGGGGAAACATAAATATCGTCCGGCCCGGCCAAGTATGAACTGTCCGCAGAGCGTAAAAAGCCGAAGCCATCCTGTAGAATCTCTACCACCCCTTCGCCACTAATATCTTCACCGGCTTTGGCATAAGCCTTTAGTACCGTGAAAATTTGATCCTGCTTGCGCATGCGCCCAATACCATCGAGCTCCAGACCTCGACCGATATCGGCAAGTTCTGTCGGGGATTTCTTTTTTAATTCAGCGAGGGATACAGACATAATAGTTTGGTGTTAGTGTTCGTGTAGTTTGTTTAACGCCCTACACTTGGATAGGCTTAAATAGAAAAACTCGGGCGACCACAAAATGGGGCTGAGGGAGTGAATCAAGGATTATGATAAAGACTGGGTAAGGGCTGGGTAAGGGATTAGCCCATTGACTAGACGACTGACGGCCACTCAACGAATAGACGTTACCATGGCTTATATCGGGCGTCCAGCCCTAACAAGCGCTTTCAATACGGCAATGCCCAATCCAAATTGCCTCACCAACTTGGCGCATCGCGCGTACGACACGCAATGAAGCCATCTGCCCTAGTGCTCCTTCAATATAGTTTTGCATAATCAGAGTGATCCAGATGATTCAAGACAAGACGCAGTCCGAAGAGAATGGCGAGCCCTGTTCAAGGGCTGCAACGCCGTATTGGATCATCTGGATCGCTCCCTTCGGGCGAGCTGCGAAGCATTCGTCCGCGTTGTTGAGTCTCTTGGCAATGGCTAGCCATTACCTGCGAGCCTCGCCTAGCGGCCAAACGCTTCGCAGCTTGCTGATTAGGCAAAACTATATTGAAGGAGCGCTAGATGTTTTCGTCAATAAATGTAATTAGCTGGGATTTGCTCAACGCCCCCACTTTAGTCGCAGCAACTTCACCATTTTTAAAAAGCATCAGTGTCGGAATACCACGAACACCATATTTGGATGGCGTAGCGGTATTTTCATCGATATTCAACTTGGCAATTTTCAAACGACCTTCGTACTCAGGGGCGATCTCCTCAAGCACGGGTGCAATCATTTTGCAGGGCCCACACCATTCAGCCCAGTAATCAATCAATACTGGTTCGGTACTGGCAATCACCTCGGTATCAAAAGAATCATCAGAAATTTTGAGTAAATTAGACATAATTAGTAATAGTTAGATCAGTATCAGTTAGAATTAAATAGTTAATGACGTAGCAGCCTTACGTAGGCCATGCCCGCAAATCACTTGTTCAATTTTGCCACAAGCGTTTTCAAGTTTGCAACGGACGTTTATTTTGACGGCAATCATCAATAGTTTGCAAGTAGATATTAAGTACTCCAACATTAAACCATAAATATTGGAATACTAGACAAATAGGGTTCACCCCTGAGGTTTTCAAGTGAGTGACGAACAAACTGACAATAAAATAGATGTGGCAATACCCACAGAAGATAAAACCATTGACGATAAATCTACGGAAGAATTGCCTGCTGAGGCTGCGGGCAAATCTACGGAGGATTCTGTAGTCGAAGCTGTAGTTGAGGCTAAAGTTGAGGCAGAATCGAAGACCGCCTCGGCGTTTGTATCTGAAAGTGCTGCGCACCTAAGTAACCAAAAATTCGCCGAGTTAGAAATTTGCGAACCGGTATTAAATGGCATTAAAGAAACCGGCTTTGAATTTTGTACTCCCATTCAAGCGCTTGCACTACCTATTGCTTTAAAAGGTAAAGATGTTGCTGGCCAGGCGCAAACCGGTACGGGTAAGACGGCTGCCTTTTTAATCGCCACTTTCCATCATTTACTGGCACGTACTATAGAAGACAAGCCCACTGCACAGTTACGTGCGCTCATATTGGCACCCACCAGAGAGCTTGCTATACAAATACATGAAGACGCCAAACCACTGAATAAGCATACGGGCCTTAAACTTGGCCTGGCCTACGGCGGGACTGACTACCAAAAACAGCGGGAGCAACTCGAAGCCGGTGTAGATGTGCTCATTGGCACGCCGGGGCGCATCATAGATTATTTCAAACAGGGTGTATTTAATATTAAAAAACTCGAGGTCATGGTGCTCGATGAAGCAGACCGAATGTTTGATCTGGGGTTTATAAACGATATACGGTTCTTGTTTCGTGCCATGTCTGCGCCTGAAGACCGTTTAAGCTTGATGTTTTCAGCAACACTCTCACTGCGCGTAAAAGAGCTTGCTTACGAACATATGGCTAGCCCTGAATCGGTAATTGTAGAATCCGACAAAATCACCGCCGAGCTGGTAACCGAAAAAGCTTATTTACCGGCCAATTCCGAAAAGTTACCGCTATTGATGGGCCTGCTAAAGCAGCACGAGGGGCTTAGATGCCTGGTATTCATAAATACCAAGCGCATGGCAGAACAAATTCAGGAAACACTGAATGCCAACGGGTTTGAAAACGGGATGCTTTCAGGTGATGTGCCGCAACGAAAACGCGAATCGCTGCTAAAGAAATTTAAAACCGGCGATATAAACACACTGATTGCAACTGACGTCGCTGCCCGCGGCTTGCATATACCGAATGTTGGGCTGGTGATTAATTACGATCTACCGCAAGACGCGGAAGATTATGTGCACCGAATCGGACGAACCGCTCGCGCTGGCGCCACTGGAATCGCTATAAGCCTTATCTGTGAAACCTTTGGTATGCACGCCGCCGATATAGAAAAATTCACTGGACACAAGCTCCCTATCGAGCCTGGTTACGAAGACCTGCTAGCCACAGACGCGATTATCGTCGAGCCAAAACGGCGTGACAAGCGCGGATCAAGAAACGCCAAGCCCACACCGCGCAAATCTGCTCCCGCCGACAGGCCTGCAGCTAAAGTGACGCAAGCGGCTAAAAAGGTAGCAGAACCCGTCAAACTTAAAACGCCAAAAGCTAATGGACAAGCCGTTCAAATCAGGGGCCGAATAAGCCGTAAAGGTGACACCCCCGCCGTCGGTTAAGAGCGACAGAGTGATAGACCTCAATACAGTTAACCCCCCCACAGCACTCATTCTTGGCGGTGGAGGGGCTCGAGCCGCCTATCAAGTTGGCGTGCTCAAGGGGTTGGCAAAGATGTTGCCACGCAAAAAAGGCGCTTACTTCCCGATTATTTCGGGTACCTCGGCCGGATCTATCAACGCAGCAGTTCTGGCAGCCGATGCGGATAACTTTCATCAGGGGGTCGACAAACTTGTCGACGTATGGAGCAACTTTGAACCTCAGCATGTATTTCGAACAAAACCATGGAATCTCGCGTCTCGCGTTATGCGCTGGGGCTGGAGCTCCATGGTCGCGGGAGACCCCGAAAAGGGCCCGCATTCATTGCTGGATAACTCTCCGCTACGCGAGCTTCTCAGCAAACGAATCGACTTTGACCGCATTTCCACACAAGTGTCGCAAGGGTACCTGAGTGCTCTGTGCATTACCGCGTGCAGCTATACCTCCAGCCGCTCTACCTCTTTTTTTGTCGGTAATGATCATATTAAACCATGGCACCGCGCGCACCGTGGCGGCTTGCCGGACTCGATCAATGTCGATCACCTAATGGCCTCCTCTTCCATACCGCTGGTCTTTCCGCCCGTTCTGCTCAATGGCGAGTACTTTGGTGATGGCTCTATGCGACAGAACGCTCCGATTAGCCCGGCATTGCATCTGGGCGCTTCTAAAGTATTAATCATTGGTTTAAGAATCGAGAGCGGCGCAACGCCAACAGCGCCAGAAGTAACCCCCCCAGGCTTGGGGCAAATCGCTGGTTATGTAATGGATACTTTGTTTCATAACGCTTTGTATTCAGATATTGAGCGGCTCGAACGGATAAATTCCAGTCTTGAACATATACCTGACAATGTTCCACATGAAACCGTCGGCTTCAAACCCATTGAGCACGCAGTCATAACGCCATCAGTAGATATGGCGAGGATTGCAGAAAAACACTACGAGAATTTACCCAAATTTTTGCGCGGCGCGCTCAGACTTATTGGTATGGAACGACAGAGCAGCCGTCGGTTTATTTCGTATCTAATGTTCGAAAAGGGTTTCTGCCGCGAACTGATCAAGTGCGGCCAAAAAGATGCTCTGGAAATGGAAACGGAGCTGCTGGAACTGCTTAAGGAATCAAGTTAACCAGGCTCCCCACTTCTTTAATCGGCACACGCAAATAGCCTGCTCGACGATTTCGCTCTACGAGCACCTTAAAATCACCTTGCGCCTGAGCCAGCATCAATGTCCGAAACCCAAAGGGCTCGCCAGGGATAACTTTATCTAACGCCGCTTCTCCAACTAACACGAGAAACACTCCGTTATTCGGGCCACCTTTATGTAATTGGCCACTACTGTGCAAATACCTCGGCCCCCAACTCAAAAGTACCGGTCGATGTGTTTGTTGGCGAATTTTGTTCAAAAAGGCGTCCAATGCTTGCCGAACCGGCTCAGTGTCCGGCAAATAAGCTAAAACATTCAAGTAATCGTTTTCGCCAAGTTGTGAAACCAAAGTTGACACCTCCTCGCCTGCCAAGGCCATATCGGCAATCCCCTGTGCCAATATTTTCGATGTCATTTGTTTAGCCTGGGTAACGTTCGGCTCATCAAATGGATTGACTCCAAGCATTCCACCCGCAAGTGCCGTCGCTACCTCCCAATGAATAAATTCTGCGCCGAGGTCTGCCAGTGAACCTATTCCACCCTGTGGCATCAAATGCTCGCCAGCTTGAATAGTTGAGTCGCTCCATACTGCAAAAAACATATCACTCGCCTGGTCGTCGCTCGGTAATTCCGCGAGCCAAGGTAATACACCTTTGCCTTGCTTGCCCAAACTTTCGGCAAGCAATTGCTCGATCCACCACCCGAGTGGCTGCACATTTCTGGGCAGCACTAAACCTAGCTTATCTCGACCATTTTGCCAGTTTCCCCCTATCCACTCGCCCAAATGAACCCCTCGACCGGTACCCGCTTCGCACTCGGCCAGAGCTTTGCTCGCAGCAGCAACCAGCGCTTTTACATCCAAACCAAGCAGTGCTGCGGGCAGCAGACCAAAATAACTAATCGCAGAATAACGCCCACCAATATCGGCAGGGCTCAAAAAGCAGGCCTTAAATTTATCGCTCTGGGCAATTTGCTCTAGTTCTGAACCCGCGTCAGTAATCGCTGCCATATGATCACCCACCACCAAATTTGCTTTCAACAATTGCTGGCGAAAATACAAATAAAGACTGCGCGTTTCGATGGTGCTACCCGATTTGCTGGCAACCACAAAAAAAGTGGTGGATAGATCCAAACCATCCTCAATCTTCGCGATTTGCTCCGGTGAGGTGCTATCGAGGGTTTTTAGCGTTGGCCAGCCTGCTTGCGCACCGGCAACCCGGGCCATAACTTCCGGGGCCAAACAAGAACCGCCCATCGCCAATAAAACAACATGCTGAAAACCAGCTTCACGAACCTCATGAGCAAAATCCAGCATTTCTGTTGCTCGTTCTGCAGAAAATTGCGGCCCGTCCAACCAACCCAAACGATTGGCTATTTCCGCTTGTATAGCAGGGTCTTCATCCCAAATAGATGGGTCTCGGGCGAATAGGCCCCGAATCAATGAATTAAACGACATTTTCGACTTTCCTTGAGACCCTTGCACGATTGTTATTTTATCCTCTGGCGGCGTTAAAAACGTACTCAATCGATCATTTATGCAATATAAACTCCCTCATTCCGTGCATTTTTGCCTTACCAGAGAATAAAATTCCTGCTCGTGCAAAGCCCTCTCCTGAGATATTTCAATATTCTCGAACAAAATTTAGCATATCACTTCACCAGTGTTTAATACGCTTCTAGACTGGTATTCTCTCTGGTATAAACTTGTCTACTTTTCGCCTTTCAACCAGGTGCTCCTTCAACATGATATTGCGATATTCAGAGTGATCCAGATGATTCAAGACAAGGCGCAGTCCGAAGAGAATGGCGAGTCCTTTTCAAGGACTGCAACACAGTATTGGGGCA
>JABJKL010000124.1 GCA_018660405.1 Pseudomonadota bacterium
CTGGCTCCCGATCGAACGGCTTCGGCTGTGGTGCTCATTAACACGGGGTCCATATTGCCTTGTAATGCCACTTGACTCCCAACCCTCGATTTTGCCTGTGCTATGTCGACCGTCCAATCCAGACCCAAACCATCACAACCCGTATTTGCCATGTCTTCCAACCAAGCTCCCCCGCCCTTGGTAAATAAAACGATAGGCGTATCTGGGTGGCTGGCTTTGACCTGGGCAACTATACGCGCCATATATTGAAGCGAAAATTCTTTATAAGCAGAGGTTGATAACATTCCTCCCCAGGTATCAAAAACCATAAGAGACTGCGCGCCAGCAGCTACCTGAGCATTCAAATATAAAATCACCGCGTCGGTAACCGTAGCAAGCAACTCATGCATCAGCATCGGTTGCTCAAACATTAAGCCCTTAATGTGCACAAATTCTTTGCTGCCCCTGCCCTCAACCATATAACTGGCAAGCGTCCAGGGACTGCCGCTAAACCCGATGAGTGGGACTCTTCCATTCAAGGCCGCACGTATCACGCGCACCGCGTCCATTACATAGCCCAATTCCTCCTCAGGGTCTGGAACCGCCAGGCGATGAATCGATGCAGCATCTCGAAGTGGATGCGCAAATACCGGGCCTACACCTTCGTTCAAAGACAAACCCAAACCCATTGCATCGGGTATGGTTAAAATGTCTGAAAAAAGAATGGCCGCATCCAGATCGAATTGGTCAATCGGCTGCAATGTAACTTCACAAGCCAGCTCTGGTGTTTTACACAAGGTTAAAAAATCACCCGCGCGCTGCCGTGTCGCTCGGTACTCTGGAAGATAGCGACCCGCTTGACGCATTACCCAAATTGGAGTTCGCTCTACCGGCTCACGCCGGAGTGCTCGCAGAAGAAGGTCGTTTTGTAGGGTTGGAACCTTCAACATTTTAGCTGCAAGCAATTGCGATTTCCTGTTGAATGTTGTCCGCTGCAGCTACTGGATCCGTTGCAGCAGTAATGGGTCTGCCGACCACCAAATAATCCGCACCATTATTCAGCGCCTCTGTGGGTGTAACAACCCGTTTTTGATCATCATCGTTCTGTACCGGACGAATGCCGGGCGATACGACCAGAAATCCTTTGCCCAGCGATTTACGCATAGCTGCGGCCTCCTGACCACTTGCCACTACGCCATCACAACCCAATGCGACCGCTCGCTTTGCGCGCGACAACACCAACTTTTCAACATCACAATCAAAACCCAGGTCATCCAGATCGCCACGATCCAAACTGGTCAAAACCGTGACGGCAAGAATACGCACATCGCCCTTGTTCTCGGCGGCTGCCCGCATGATCCCGTCATTTCCGTGCACCGTAGCAAATGTAATCCCTTTGCCCGCAAGCTGTTTTACGGCTTTACCGACGGTCGCTGGAATGTCGAAAAACTTAAGGTCTACAAACACTTTTTTACGCTGCTCGACAAGCCAACCCAACAAATCAAAGTATCCACCCGTCATACACAATTGCAACCCTATTTTGTAGAAGCTAACACTATCTCCCAAACGGGATACCAAGGCTTTTGCTTGCTCTATATCTTCCAAGTCAAGTGCGACGATGAGCCGGTCCTTCGATTCGATTTCGGGGTTCATTTATGAATGTCCAAAATTGAATTTATTTCCAATAGCAACCGATCCTCATCATAGTCGCTAGATACAAACGCCTCACCAATTTTACGCATCAGGATCAATCTAATGGTGCCATTCAACACTTTTTTATCGTGCCGCATATGTTTAACAAAAGTTTGTGCATCCAGTTCACTGGGTGGTATTAGCGGAAGTCCGGCTCGTTTAATCAAATTCTCTGCACGCTGTCGCTGTTCTTGCCCCAATAGGCCCACACGTTCAGAAAATACCATGGCCATAAGCATGCCCACTGCTATCGCTTCACCGTGCAACCAACTTGAATAATCGGTAGCGGTTTCGATAGCGTGCCCAAAGGTGTGCCCTAAATTTAGCAGGGCTCGCTCACCATGTTCGAGCTCGTCTGCGGCAACAACTTCAGCCTTATTGCGGCATGACCGCTCGATAGCATAAACAAGCGCATCAGCATCACGTGCCAACAAGCGATCGATATTTTCTTCCAACCAGCTAAAAAAGGCTTCGTCCCGAATCAAGCCATACTTAATGACCTCGGCTAAGCCTGCTCTTAGCTCCCGATCATCCAGGCTGGACAATGTATCAACATCGATAATAACCGCTTCAGGCTGATAGAACGCACCAATCATGTTTTTGCCCGAGGGGTGATTAACGGCTGTCTTGCCACCCACGGAAGAATCTACCTGGGCAAGCAGCGTTGTGGGCACTTGCATGAAAGCAATGCCACGCTGATAACAAGCAGCTGCAAATCCCGCCACATCACCAACCACTCCACCACCAAGTGCAATGAGCAAAGTAGAACGATCACACTGGGCACCGAGCAACTGATCAAAAATACGACTCAAGGTATCCAGGGTCTTATACTGTTCGCCGTCAGGCAATAGAACTTTTATTTTAACTCGATCGCCCAGAGCTTTTACAAGCGCATCCATATAGAGCGGTGCAACGGTCTCATTACTCACTATGGCGACAGATCGCTCTGCGACAATTCCCTGTAAAAACCCGACATCAGAAAGCAGGTTTTGCCCTATATAGATTGGATAGCTGCGCTCGCCAAGAGAAACAGAAAACTCAACCGACATTGAAACCTGAACAGAGCACTAGCTTTCATCCAATTTAGCAATAATTTCACGGGTAACGTGCGTAACAGAACGTTCGCCGGACATCACCGTTATATCCGCCTCTTGCCGGTATAACGGTGCACGTATTTCCATCAGCGCTTCCAAAGCAGCTCGGGGATCATCAACATCATTAAGCAACGGTCGATCACGTCGATTTCGGGTTCGCTTCACCTGAGCATCGATCGACGCATCCAAATAGACGACCGTGCCAGCGCGCCTTAACAATATGCGATTATCCTCCATGAGAATAGCTCCACCGCCGGTTGCCAGCACAATGTTCTTGCGTTCACAGAGCTCATGCAGAATTGTATTTTCACGTTTGCGAAAACCGTCTTCACCTTCGATATCAAAAATTGTCAGTATAGAAACACCCAGCCGATCTTCCAGCGCGGCATCGGCATCGACAAAATCCAGGCTGAAGTGTTCAGCAAGCTGCTTCCCTACTGTGGTCTTACCCGCACCCATAGGGCCGATCAAAACTATATTACGCATATATTTGTAAGCGAGCAGCTATACCAGCTACTGTATCTAAAGATTTAATGAAGATTTTGCTAGTTGCTTTAGCCCAAATTGAGCTTGGGGCTGATGATACGGGGAGTAAGAAAAATCAACAACTCCGTGCGATTATTCTGGAGCGATTTTTGTCTAAAAATAATCCCGATAATGGGCAAATCACCCAAAATGGGCACTTTCGTCACATTATCGAATTCGTCCTGCTGATAAATACCGCCAATAACTATTGTCTCACCATTATCCGCCAAAACCTGAGTGACAATACGTTTGGTGTTGAGGGTGTCCGACGTGGCAGAAGCAAAGGTATCCTGAGTTATCGACACATCCATGATAACGCGGTCATCAGGTGTGATTTGCGGCAGAACCGTTAGGCTAAGTACTGCCTTTTTAGTAACGAGGTTTCCGATCGAACCAAATGTTTGTAAAGAAAATATTCTTTCCTGGCCTTGCTCAATAGTTGCTGCGGTCTGATTGGACGTTATCAATCGCGGGCTGGCAATTACCTTACCACGCCCATCCGCCTCCAGCGCCGACAGCTCGAGGGTTATCAAATGCGCGTAACCGGTTCCCGCTTTAAAAATATCGAAAGCATACGCTGCAGGTGATATTCCACCAATCGCTTCCGCACCGAAATCGACCTGCAATCCGTCACTACCGGTATCAAAAAGTATTCCGGGCTCGGCGTCGATGAGTGAATTAGTAATGACATCGAGGCCGGTGGTAGAACCACTCGAAATAAACTGCCCGATATTAGAACCTCCCACACCCGGAAATTCGGCATCCTCAGTGACACGCTGAAACCCAAACCGGGCACCAAGATTACGGCTAAAGGTATCACTAGCCTCTACGATGCGTGTCTCTATCATTACCTGCCGCACCGGCTGATCAAGCTGATTGATGAGCTTACGGATTTCAAGGATTTTACCAGGAGTGTCTTGAATCAGCAGGCTATTGGTCCGTACATCAACGGTAACATTGCCCCTCTCTGATAAGAGTGAATTTGATTCAGTCTCCATTTCAGAAACGGTTACAGACCCAAACAATGAAGGTGACACCCCAGCACTAACTGCACGCACCGACTTAAGTATATCGGCAAGATCTTCGGCACGCGCATAGTTCACCTGAATTAATTCAGATACTAACGGCGCTAAATCAGCAACCACCTTCTGAGCTTCTAACTCTGC
>JABJKL010000163.1 GCA_018660405.1 Pseudomonadota bacterium
AACTTGAAGAGATTAAAATTCGTGCTGAACTAGAGGAGTTATCTGAAGAAAGAAAAGGCCTCGAGTTATTGCTGAGCTCAGATGCGCGCCTCAAAACACTGGTTAAAAAGGAACTCGTCGCCGATGCAGAAGAGTTTGGTGATGAGCGGCATTCGCCTATTGTCGAGCGTGAAGTGGCTCGTGCGATGGAGGAGACCGATTTAATTCCATCAGAGAATATTACTGCAATACTGTCGACACAGGGTTGGATTAGGGCAGCGAAGGGGCATGAAATCGATGCCAGTGAGCTGAATTATAAATCCGGTGATGGCTACCTTCACTCAGTGCGCGGTCGATCGAATCAAATGCTGATTCCGCTTGATTCTACCGGCCGAACTTACTCACTTGCAGGGCATAAATTGCCGTCAGCACGTGGGCAAGGTGAGCCGTTATCCAGTCTCGTTGAGCCACCAACTGGGTCAGAGTTCGCTGGATTACTGATGGGGGATTCGTCGGATAAGTATTTACTTTGTAGCAGCGCGGGGTATGGGTTCGTCTGCCTGGTTTCTGATATGTTGTCTAAAAATCGCAAAGGTAAAGCGACACTTAAAGTGCCAGAGGGTTTCAAAACCCTGGTGCCAAGCCGGGTTAACGAGATTGAGAGTGATTCAATAGCCGTGGTTACTTCGGCGGGTTATCTCGCTATCTACGCTGCGTGTGAGCTGCCAGAATTAGGCCGTGGTAAGGGTGTAAAATTAATCAATATTCCTGCCAGGTTACTCAAAGCGGGTGACGAGTATGTGGCGGCTGCGGTTGCTTTTTCATCCGGACAAACAGTGGTCGTTCATTCCGGCCAGCGCCATCTAAATTTGAAGCCATCGGAGCAAGATCACTATCGTGGTGCACGGGGTTTACGTGGGAAAAAATTACCTCGAGGTTTCCAGCAAGTTAGGGAGTTGGGTGCCGAGTAAATCTCTCGGCTAATATTAATTTGAGTGGGTCCGTGCAAGTTGTGCCCGGATTTACCGGCTGGGTTGCGCGCTCTTGACCGCGTTGATGCGTGCTTTTTTTATCGCTTGCGCTATTTCTTTACTATTCTCGAATTGCTTCGCTATCGCGCCACCATCGACAGTGAGGGCAGCTTGGTAGAGCGCGTTCAGTTGCTCTGCATTCGGATAATCCCTATTTTGTAAGCCTTCACGCCCACGAGCATCTGCTTCACAGGCTAATAGAAAACCCTGCCATCGGTTCGGGTTACGAAAAGCATCGCAGGCTTCAAGTAATTTCAGAACGGTTTCTGCTCTTAGTTCCGAAGCGCGATGTGTATGTAAATGATATTCACACACCACGCGAGATAGTTTTCGAAGGGTATTTGGAACCTGCAAACGGTCTGCTATCTGATCCACCAGTGTGAGCCCCCGTCGCTCGTGGCCTTTGTGCGAAGGCCACTCTTGCTTCGAGGTGCGGGCCTTGCCCAGATCATGGGTTAGTGCTGCATAGCGCACATCAAGGCGGTTGCTGAGCTTTGCCGCTTGTTCCAAAACCATTAGCGTGTGCACGCCGGTGTCGATTTCAGGGTGCCACTCTTTCTTTTGCGGCACACCAAACAGGGCATCAACTTCGGGGAAGATGACTTTGAGTGCCTTACAATTTCGCAGCACGCTGAAGAAGATTTGCGGGCGCGAGGTAAGCAGCGCTAATTCGGTCTCTTGCCACACGCGTTCTGCGACTAATGCATCGGCCTCTCCGTTGGCGACCATGCCTTGCATGAGTGCAAGCGTTTCGTCAGCGACAGAAAAATTAAATCGTGCGGCGAAGCGCGCTGCCCGAAGAATACGCACAGGGTCTTCTGCGAACGCGTCCGACACGTGCCGAATAACGCCCAATTTCAAATCATCCTGCCCGCCGTGCGGGTCGATTATTTCTCCGGAATCGCTTTCGGCCATCGCATTAATGGTGAAATCCCGGCGTTGAAGGTCTTCTTCCAGACTAATATCGGGTGAGGTGGAGAAGGTGAAGCCTTGATAGCCTCGACTGGTTTTACGTTCGGTTCTCGCGAGCGCGTATTCTTCATGATTTTGCGGATGTAGAAATACCGGAAAGTCTTTGCCTACCGGTCGGTAGCCAGCATTGACCATGGCCTCAGGAGAGCTTCCTACGACCACCCAGTCGCGGTCTTTTATGGGCCGTCCGAGCAACCGGTCGCGTATTGCTCCTCCGACTAAATAGATCTTTGAATTATCTTCAAGTGCAGCCATTGCATTTACTAATAGTGGTCGAGTATCACCTAATCAGAGACGCCGTACTGTTCTCGATACGCATTGATGGCATCCCAGTGTTCTCGAAATTCTGCACGGTCTTTTATGTATTCCAATAATTCAGCGAGCCTCGCAATTGCGATGACTGGCATGTCATAGTTTGATCGCACCGCATCGACTGCAGAGATCTCTCCATCGGGGCTTTGTTCCTGGCGGTCTAAAGCGATGAACACGGCGGCGGGCGTCGCACCAGCGGAACGAATGATTTCAACCGATTCACGTATCGATGTGCCAGCGGTAATAACATCGTCAATAATGGCAACGCGGCCTGTCAGTGCGCTACCGACGGTGCTGCCCCCTTCGCCATGATCTTTCTTCTCTTTGCGATTGTAGGCATATGGTACGTCGCTATTGTTCTGTTTGGCCAGCGCCATGGCGGTGGCGCACGAGAGGGTGATGCCCTTGTAGGCCGGCCCAAACAACACGTCGAAATTGATGCCGCTGTCTAATATTGAAGCGGCAAAGAAACGTGAAATCGCGTTCATCGCCGCACCATTATTGAATTCACCGGCATTAAAAAAATAGGGGCTTATACGACCCGACTTAAGTTCGAACTCGCCGAAGCGGAGTACCTGGTTTTGAATCGCGAAATTCAGGAATTCGCGTTGATAGTCTTTCATCGCATTATTGCTTGCTTATGTAGGTTGATATTTTTGTTCGATTGCCCGGAACAAAATCCGGTTAGTACAGTCGAAGCTTCCTGCGTATCATACTGTATCTTCTATATACAAGACCCAAAAGAACCAATGAAAATAGTTTCCGTAAACGTAAATGGCATTCGCGCGGCAGGACGCAAAGGGTTTTACCAATGGATGGCCAAGGAGCAACCAGACATCGTATGTATGCAGGAGCTTAAAGCGCAACCCGATCAAATTACTGATGCGCTCTACCATCCCCAGGGGTATCACAGCTATTTTCATTCGGCCGAGAAAAAAGGTTATAGCGGGGTGGGGATTTATAGCCGCATCGAACCCGATAACGTTCAAGTGGGTCTGGGATGGGAAGAATTTGATAGTGAAGGGCGTTATTTGCAAGTCGATTATCCTGGCCTCAGTGTTGTATCACTTTATATGCCTTCGGGATCGAGCAAAGAAGAGCGACAAGACTTTAAATACATGGCGATGGGGCGGTTTGAACCACTGCTCAAAAAGATGCAAAAACAAGATCGGGAATGGCTGATTTGCGGTGACTGGAATATTGCGCACAAAAAAATTGATATTAAGAACTGGCGGGGAAATCAGAAAAATTCGGGTTTTTTGCCCGAAGAGCGAGCCTGGATGGATTGGCTGTTCGGAGACGCCGGGTTTATAGATGCTTTCCGTGAAGTTGATGAAAGAGAGGAACAATACACCTGGTGGTCTAATCGGGGACAAGCCTGGGATAACAATACCGGTTGGCGGATTGACTACCACGTAGTGACTCCGGGCTTGGGTAAGAAAGTGACGCGGGCGGAAATCTACAAGGACGAACGTTTTTCTGATCATGCGCCATTAACGTTGGAATACGATTTTTGATGAGCGTAACGAGTGAACCGATTAGCGACATCGATGGTCTGCCCTGGTGGCGGCATAAATCACTTTGGATTCTGCTTTTGCTGGGTTTTTCTTCGGGCATTCCCCTGTATCTCATTTTTTCCAGCTTGTCGCTGTGGTTACGTGAGGCAGGTGTAGAGCGATCTGCGGTTACTTTTTTTAGTTGGGCGGCGCTGGGTTATTCGTTTAAGTTTATTTGGGCGCCATTGGTCGACAAATTGCCGTTGCCTGTTTTATCCGGCATGTTAGGGCGTCGTCGGGCGTGGCTACTTCTTTCACAGATTGCAGTCATTTCGTCGATAGTGTGGATGGCGATGAGCGACCCGCAGCAAAGTCTGTTGGTCATGGCGTTGGCTGCAGTGGCGCTGGGGTTTGCTGCGGCTACCCAGGATATTGTGATTGACGCATTGCGCATTGAGTTGGATTCACGACGGATACAAGCGTTATTGTCTTCTACTTATGTGGCGGGTTACCGAGTGGGCATGATTGTTTCAGGAGCCGGGGCGCTCTATTTGGCGCAAGGATTCGGCAGCACCACTGAATTTTATAGTTATGAGGCCTGGCGTAACACGTACCTGTGCATGGCTTTGCTCATGTTGGTCGGAGTAGTGACTACCCTGCTGATTAACGAATCTGATTCGTCCAGTGAAAGCGACGCTTATCCTTACGCAACGCAGGACTACGTGCGCTTCCTGCTGGTTTTTGTCGTTTCGATCAGTGCGTTTGTTGCTGTATTTAGTTATTTGCCAGAGGCTCCGGTGCTGTTTTCCGGTTATGCGCAACTTGTGTTTTCGTTTTGTTTTACGGCGCTCGCGTTGGGTTTGGCCCTGCTAAGCATGTTTCTTGTCGCGCGCACAAGTTTGCGGCTTGGCTTGGCGAACCGGCAGCTAGTGGACGAAAGCTATATTCAGCCGTTGGCAGACTTTTTACATCGCTATGGCCGTCTCGCTATATGGGTATTGCTATTGGTTGGGTTCTACCGGGTTTCCGATATTGTGTTGGGTGTGATCGCCAACGTGTTCTATCAGGATATGGGCTATAGCAAGGCTGAAATTGCCAGCGTCTCAAAAACTTTCGGTGTGGTCATGACGATTACTGGCGCCTTTTTAGGTGGTTTTCTGGTTCTAAAATACGGGGTGATGCGCATATTGATGTTGGGCGGAGTATTGGTGGCGCTTACCAACTTGCTGTTTATGGTGCTTGCAAACAGTGATGCCGATATTGTGCTGCTCGCCGCGGTAATAGCAGCCGACAATATGAGTGGAGGTATTGCTACTGCCACTTTTATTGCCTGGCTTTCCAGCCTTACCAATGTGTCGTTTACCGCTACCCAGTACGCGATTTTTAGTTCGCTGATGACCTTGTTTCCGAAGCTGTTGGGTGGGTACTCCGGCACCATAGTCGAAGCTATCGGATATTCCAGTTTCTTCCTTATCGCCAGTCTGCTCGGCGTGCCGGTTGTCTGGTTGATTTATTTCTTGAGCAAGAGCCTGGAATTGGAAGACCCTGCGAGCGGCTAATTTTAAAGGCCTCATGGATAGAGCATAGAGACCAGTTCATTTCTGGTTCAGATATGGTGCTCTTTCAAGGTTTAAATGTGGATTCAGCGCTGACCTGATGTTCCGCAACAAGGCGCAGCGCGCAACCAATGGTCGTTCCATTGGCAAGCGCTTCAACGCAGTAGCGGGACATCAGGTCAGCACCCTATGGGTCAGCTTGTCAGCGTCCATGGACTGCGTTGTGTCTCTTGGAAAGGGAACAACCATTTCCTGCGAGACACGTCTTGCCATGAACGCTGACAAGCTCACTGAATCCCACATTTAAACCTTGAAAGAGCACCTCGTTCAGTAAACGTTCAGCGCCTTCCCGCTAAGCTGTTGCCAAATGCTAGTACTTATTAAGGAGGCAGCAACTATGAACGCAAAGATGAATGCAAAACCGAATCTAAAACCGAATCTAAAACCAGTGCTGGTAGCCGTAGTGCTTGCCGTTGGTCTTGTTGTCAGTAGCGTATCGAATGCCCATGGTAGACGTGGTTACGATCGTTACTACGACTCTTACCGTCCCGGTTTATCGCTACAGTTCAATTATCAATATCGTTCAGATAACCGTCGTTCAGGTAACCGTCGTTCAGATAACTATCGCCACAGGTATGGAAATGACCGTAGCTACCAAAATAGTTACCGGAATAGCTACCGAAATAGTTACCGAAATAACGGGTATCAAAGTTATCGTAGCAACAATTATTGCCCGGATTACGGTGTGATTTATTACCGCCGACCCAGCAGAGATTGCTACCGACATGCCGATCATTACCATTGCGATTAAGCCGGCGACCGGCTGCGGTAACCAGCGTGTGGGAACGACCCCAGATACTGGAGCTAAGTGATTAACGCATTACGGCGATTGATTAGAACTGATACATCGCGGGAATTACCCACGACACAACAGCACACAATAGAATAGTCAACGGCAGGCCAACCTTCAAAAAATCGCTAAAGTTGTAACCGGCGGCATTCATCACCAGAAGATTGGTTTGATAAGCCATCGGCGTCGCAAAACTCATATTCGCACCAAATAACACGGCCAACACGAAGGCTTCGGGTGGTAAGCCGAGTTGTTGGGCAATGCTGACGGCTATGGGGGTGCCGATAACCGCTGCGGCGTTGTTTGAGACAATATTGGTCATTATGGCCATGAGAAATACAAGGCCGGCAAAAATACCGTGTGCAGAAAGACCGCTGGCCAAGACTAAAAAACTACTGGCGAGATACTCCGTTGCGCCAGTCATAATCAAGGCATTGCCCAAGGCTAAACTCGCCGCGACAATGAAAATCACTTGCGCACTTAAGGCGCGCTGAATATCACGCCAATCCAGGCAGTTAGTGGCCAGCATCAGCAACGCGCCACAGGTTGCACTGACTGCTATTGGTAGGATGCCAAAGGCCGCGGCCAGAACAATTAACGACATAATGACTAGTGCACGAGAGGCGCGGTGCGTGTGTGGCAGTTCGGTAGTCGCGTCTAACACCAGAAAATGGCCTCGACGTTTCAGCTCTTCAATGCTTTCGTGGGAACCCTGTACAAGTAATACATCGCCCAGGCGCAATCGAACGGTCCCCATACTGCTTGGCATTGATTCGAGCACTTTGCCTTTACGGTGAATGGCCAGGGTGATCACCTGGTACGTATCAGCGAAACGAAGCTCGCTAAGTGTGCGGTGCGCCAGGGGTGAGCCACGGTCAATAGCAATTTCTGCCAAATGTTGACCTTTTTCGCTGAGTGGATTGTCTTCGTCAACCATTTGCTCGCCTGAGTACAATTGGCCCTCAAGGATGGTTTCAAATTCTTTCAGGTTTTGCGGAGTGTCTTTTACCAACAAGCGATCACCCGCCCGCACGGTCGCGTCAGGCAATGGAAAAATGTAGGTTTGCTCCGATTTTCGAATTCGAGTGACCTGTAAACGTCCGCCCGTCTTTTCGATCAATTCGCGCATAGTCTTTCCATCCGCGAATGAGTTTTTCGGAACTTTTATATGCGCGGTAAATAAGCGTGGAGAGGCATCGGGCATGGCGGCTTCGCGGTCGGGCAATAATCTTGGAGCGATTAACCAGAGGTAGAGAATTCCCACCCCGGCAACCACCGATGCGGGGACGAAAAAGTCGAACATCCCGATTCGTGGCAAACCGAGATCGGCAGCAACACTCACCACCAGTAAATTGGTCGAGGTGCCGATGGTGGTAGCCATGCCACCGAGTATGGTGGCAAAACCGATGGGCATAAGAATGCTGGAAGCGCGCGTGTTGGTGCGAATAGATACACTGATCAATATCGGTAGAAGCAAAACCACAATGGGTGTGTTGTTTACAAAGGCGCTAAGAAGAGCAGCGATTATCAGTGTTGATACCATCGATAACATGGGGCTTACGCTCCACAGTTTCGAGAGCGTGCGGCCAACCGGCTCCAGCGCCCCGGTGCGAACGAGCCCATGGCCCGCGATCATCAGCGCGCAAACTGCAATCAGTGCTTGGTGTCCAAAGCCAGTAAAAAACAGGATGGGATCTAATCGATCTGCACCTGCGCCATAGGGCCATAAGGTAAACGTGAGCGTGAGGGCGACAATAATAAACAAACTGGAGGTTTCCAGTGGAATACGGTCACGCGAAAATAGAATAAGCGCGAATACTGTCAGTAAAAGCGCGAACAGGGCGTGTTCGTTGGGAATGGGCGGTAGATCGATCATGGTTTATATGAAGTTATCATTTTCTTATATTTCTAGTACTTCTTTAAACGGATATTACCGTATTCAGCGTAATCAGGCGCAGGATTAGAGCATTTGTGATGCCATCGCTTAATCCCTATATAGTTCAGGACACTACACTAGCTACAGGGTAAACTTAAAAGCAAACCGTGTTGACGGAGCACAAGATAAAAGCCTAATAACAATGGAGTTAGTCGCCCTAAATAGCGAAATCATCGCGATTCTGATACTTCTGGGGTTGACCGTCATCTTGTTTGTCTTCGAGGTGATTCGAGTTGATGCTGTCGCGTTGCTGGTCCTGGTCTTGCTGGGCCTTTCCAGTCTGGTTCCTGGCTATGATGGTTTGGTACCCACCCGCTTTCTATTTGACGGATTTTCCAGTAATGCGGTGATGTCGATTATCGCCATCATGGTTGTGGGCGCTGGTCTTGATAAAACAGGCGTTATGGGAACGCTCGCGTCGTTTATCTTACGTTACGGTGGCCGAACAGAATCCAGAATTATCGCTGCGATTAGTGGTTCGGTGGCTTATCTTTCAAGCTTTATGCAGAACATCGGTGCAGCGGCGCTATTTTTGCCCGTCGTGAATCGAATATCCAGACGTACCGGAATACCTGTTAAACGGCTGCTAATGCCGATGGGGTTTAGCGCTATCCTCGGTGGTACCGTTACCATGATTGGGTCCAGCCCATTAATATTACTGAACGATCTGTTGTTAAGTGCGAATCGCAGTTTGCCTATCAATGTCGAGACAATGGAGCCTTACGGACTATTCGCGGTTGCACCCATTGGGACTACTTTGATCGTCATTGGTATAGCGTATTTTTTATTTCTCGCTCCTTGGTTATTGCCTACCGCTTCCGGTACAGGAAAGAGACATGAAACGAATCAGTATTTTCACGAGTTGTATGGTATTCACTCCCGTACCTGGGAGGTGACGGTTACCAGTGAGAGTGACATGTGCGGCAAACTGTTAGGAGAGATAGCTAGCCACGGGCGGGCTGGCTGGATTCTTGGCGTAAGCGATGGCAAGTCTTCCCAGATTACACCAGCGCAAGACACGGAAATACGCGCTGGTTCGGTGCTCGCGATTATGGGCCCCGCGGATTCGGTGCTGCCATATGCCGAGCAGCATGGCCTCGAAGTGGCAGCGCATCTAAATCATTTTGCTGAAATTTTGAGCGTGACTACAGCAGGGATATCCGCGGTGGTTATCCCGCCCGATTCTCAGTTGATTGGTAAATCTATTTCTGAGCTGCAGTTTCGGAGAAGATTTGGCGCGAGAATTTTATCAATCTATAGAATAGATCGTGTTATTGACCAGAACATCTCGGAAGTGGTGCTTCAGGCTGGCGATACATTGCTAATGCATTCGCGTTGGCAAGAGCTGGCTAGTGTCGCCGATAGCAAAGATTTTGCGGTTGTAACAGATTTCCCGCGTGAGACGTTTAGGCCCAATAAACTGGTTTACGCGTCAGTATGCTTTTTAATAGCCATTGGTTTAGTCATTTTTACTGCGCTGCCATTATCCGTTGCGCTGATGGCCGGTGCTATCGGTATGATCATTACCGGGGTGATAAGTATCGACGAGGCTTACGAGGCTATCAGTTGGCAGACCGTTTTTTTGTTAGCCTGTTTAATGCCATTAGGGCTTGCAATGGAGTATACCGGGGCCGCGGCCTGGTTAGCTTCTGAAGTGTTGAGAATTATGGACGGCGCGTCGATATGGCAAGTTCAATTTACGTTAGGCGTGTTAGCGACTGTATTTACCTTACTGATGTCCAACGTCGGCGCGACGGTATTATTGGTGCCAATTGCCATACAAATAGCTTTGGGTGTAGGTGCGAATCCGGCAATGTTCGCATTGACAGTGGCACTGTGCACATCTAATTCGTTTCTGATTCCAACGCATCAAGTCAACGCGCTCATTATGGGGCCGGCGGGCTATCGTGTAGCGGACTTCTTGCGCGCTGGTGGGGGAATGACAATTTTGTTTTTGTTGGTGACCACCACGCTTCTTAATGTGTTTTATTAATCGTAAAGATTAAAATTAAAGTAAAAACTTG
>JABJKL010000089.1 GCA_018660405.1 Pseudomonadota bacterium
CAACAAAAGTAAAGATGGGGTGTTGACCACTGATTCTGGCTTGCAATACAAGATTGAAACAGCGGGTTCCGGCGATGCACCAACCCCGTCGAGCACGGTCGTCGTGCATTACGCTGGTACTCTAATAGATGGCACCAAATTTGACAGCAGTTACGACCGTGGCGAACCGGCTGAGTTTCCGCTTAACGGTGTAATACGTGGCTGGCAAGAAGGCCTATTGTTGATGAAGGCTGGTGCGAAATATGAGTTTTATATTCCTCCAGAGCTGGCGTACGGAGCAAATGCGCCAGGCTCAATCGGCCCGAATCAGGCCTTGGTATTTACCGTCGAGCTTTTGGAGATTCGCTAGACATCACTAGCGCTTGCCACGATGCCTGAAAATGTGCTGGTAACAGACACCGAGGTAGCTATTGCACCGGCGCTATCCGACCATTCCTTATACATGCATCACCTTTGTTACTTTTGTGCAAAGGTGGAGCATGCAATTGGCTCTATGGCGCTGAATATAGAATTTAAAAACATTCTTCAAAATCCTGAGTATCGCGAAGAACTTGTTAAAGAAGGTGGTTCGCAACAGGTTCCATGTTTGCGAATTGAAACTGCTGGTCAGTCTCAATGGATGTATGAATCTAATGCGATTATCGCTTACCTGTCTGAAGTAGGAACAACTAAAGAGTAATTACCGGAAGGGTTAAGTTTTGTTTGATAGCTTGGCAGTATCCGTGAGTTAGCTCAATGCTGCCGCGATGGCGTCTCTAATTTCGTTTACAGTTCCCACGCCATTGATCTGCTTATACTTGGGCGTTTGAACGCCATCCATCACGGTCCAATTCGAATAGTACTGAATCAAAGGCTCGGTTTGATCGTGGTAAATATTTAGTCGTTTTCGAATCGTCGCTTCCTGATCGTCTTCGCGTTGAATGAGTGGCTCCCCGGTTACATCATCGTTGCCACTAACTTTGGGTGGATTAAATTCGATGTGGTAGGTTCGGCCAGAGCCGGAATGCACTCTGCGACCACTAATGCGTCTAATGATTTCATCATCATCTACAGAGATCTCGACCACGTGGTCAACACTTATTCCATTGTTCTTCATGGCGTCTGCCTGAGGAATAGTACGCGGGAAACCATCGAGTAAATAACCATCGTTACAATCTTCCTGAGACAAGCGCTCCTTTATCAAGCCAACAATAACGTCGTCAGATACCAGGCCACCAGAATCCATAATTTGTTGTGCCTGCTTGCCAAGTTCGGTACCAGCACGTACGGCTGCGCGAAGCATGTTTCCGGTAGAGATTTGCGGAATACCAAAGTTCTTGGAAATAAATTCTGCTTGTGTCCCTTTGCCAGCGCCGGGTCCACCTAATAGTATTAAACGCATAATATGGTGCAGTGTTATGAAAAAGTTACAGTAGCCTTTTGGGTGTTATTTTTGAGATCTAACTTTAGATTCGAGTGGACTGGCGCCTAGTAAGAAATTGCGAGTTACGTATCACCAAGCGGCTTGGAACTTTATCATATACACCTGTTTTTTGTACCCAATCCATAAATATTTGATAAGTCTTTCGCCGCGATCGAGGACATATGAGATACTAATATTCCACTACGTCGGATTATTAAGATGAACGAAAATCAAGCGGTTGTTTATCCTCCGGATGGAATTAGCGGTGACGAGCATCTTGACGTTATCGCCCTGGATCAGGCTGCAACACTTGACGAACTGTTTCGGGAACGCGTTCGGCGTTCTGCTGATCGTGTAGCGTTTACTCAATATGATCCAGGTACCGAATCATGGATTGATTATACCTGGGCTGATATGGCAGCCGAAGTAGAGCGTTGGCAAATTGCGATTAGTGATCTAAATCTCGATAAAGGTGATCGTATTGCAATACATATTCCGAATGGCGTCCATTGGGTTGCGTGTGACCAAGCCTGCTTACGACTTGGATTGGTCGTAGTTCCCCTTTACGTTGATGATCGACCTGACAACGCGAGCTATGTGTTGGAACACAGCGGTGCTAGCGTTTTAATTACCGATTCGTTCGAGGTATGGCAACAGATTGAACAATGTGATGAGACGCGACCCAGATTAAAAACGATTGTAGTCGAGTCAGCGACAACAGTTTTGCCGGACAATGTATATTTTCTTAATGAGTGGTTGCCGAAAGTAGGCGCCCATTTGGAAAGAGGGATGTCAGATCCAGATGATCTCGCTTCGATTGTGTATACCTCTGGCACCACGGGGCGGCCCAAAGGCGTGATGCTGTCACACGGCAATCTGGCGGTGCAGGCGCTGTGCTACGTCATGGATGTCGAGGCGATCGCGCCCGAGGATACGACCGAAACGTTCAAGCGCGCGCTGCCGGTGATCGATATTGTCGGCGATGTCGACGACACACCTGGCGATCCCGATCCCAACACAG
>JABJKL010000096.1 GCA_018660405.1 Pseudomonadota bacterium
AATCACATCAGGATCTTCTCGCAAAGCGGAGCGCAACGCATTCTCGAAGCCAAGTGTATGTTCATTTAGCTCTCGCTGATTAATCAGTGAATTCTTGCTCTCGTGCACAAACTCGATCGGATCCTCAATGGTGAGAATATGCGCATGCTTTTCCTCGTTTACATGATCCACCATGGCAGCGAGCGTCGTTGACTTACCAGATCCGGTGGGCCCTGTCACCAGCACAATGCCCCGCGGTCTCAGTGATATTTCTTTGAATATATCGGGTGCGTCAAGCTCTTCCAGAGTAAGAATTTTGGTGGGAATAGTTCTAAAAACCGCCGCAACTCCACGCTGCTGGTTAAATGCGTTAACGCGAAATCTAGCCAATTTAGGAATTTCAAACGAAAAGTCAGTTTCGAGATTTTCTTCGAAAACCTTGCGCTGCTTATCGTTCATGATGCCGAAAATCATGGCTTGAACATCTTCTTGTTCAAGCGCAGGTAAATTTATTTTTTTAATATCTCCATCTATCCGAATCATCGGTGGCAAACCGGCCGATATGTGCAAATCGGAAGCACCGTTCTTGTCGGAATACGCCAGCAGCTCGGATATGTCCATTTCTTCTCCAGAAGACCTGTTATCATTTCCGTGACCGAAAATATACCGGCACGGATGAACGAACTAACAGAGATTTTGCACCAGTATACCGTGTCCCCATTGACTAACAAGCGAATGACATGAAAAACGATTTTGAAAAGCGTTTTCATAGGCTTCAACACAGAATTTCAGTCGCACAAGCAGCACGAGAAAATGCGCACGGCAAAGTTACTTTAATCGCCGCCAGCAAAACCAAAAGCACAACTGAAATTCGCAAGGTTGCGCTTGCGGGAGTGACGAACTTCGGCGAGAATTATTTGCAGGAGGCACTGCAGAAAATCAAGGATCTCCAGAAACTCAATCTTTGCTGGCATTTTATAGGTGCCATCCAAAGCAATAAAACAGCCGCCATCGCAAAACATTTTGACTGGGTGCACACCGTTGATCGACTCAAAATAGCCCAACGACTGTCCAGACAACGTTCGGACAACGCTGCTGAACTCAACGTGCTTATTCAAGTAAACATTGACAACGAGCCACAAAAAGCAGGTGTATCCGTGGATAAACTGGCGTCGCTTGCGAAGGATATCGAAAGCCTCCCTCGTCTTAAACTTCGGGGGCTTATGGCAATACCCAGAGCCAGGGTAGATGCAGCCGCGCAGGATGAGGTGTTTGCCAAAGTAGCCGCGTGCCACAAACTAATCGCTGCTCAAATCGGTAAGCACTTCGATTCATTATCTATGGGTATGTCAAACGATCTTGAGCCGGCCATAAAGGCCGGTGCGACCCATATACGTGTGGGCAACGATTTATTTGGGCCGAGAAACTAAAGTCATAAACAATGCACCAGAAATCGGCTGGCCTACACAGGACTTCCCCAATACAATATAAGGCAAATGATCAAACTAAATATATCCTTTAATGCAAATTAAAGTCGGATTTATCGGTGGTGGCAACATGGCCGCCGGTCTCATTGGAGGACTGGTGCCGGGCAACATCGCATCGAAAGATGTCATTGTTTCCGAACCCAATGTGGAACGTCGTGCGGTGCTTGCCGAACAGTTTGGCGTTGAAATTACCACCGACAATAATCTGGTATGTCAGATTTCCGATGTGGTCGTTTTAGCCGTTAAACCACAGATCATGGCCGAAGTCGCTCAGCAATTAGAGCTGGACGAAAGCACTCCCCTGTTCATCTCTATAGCCGCAGGTATTAGTATTTCCAAGCTGCAAAACTGGCTGGGTTCAGCCGCTGCTTATCCGATTGTAAGGGTCATGCCCAACACGCCTGCGTTGGTGGGTTGCGGTGCAAGTGGGCTGTTCGCTGGCCCCGGAGTCAATCAACAACAAAAAGAAATTGCGCAAACTTTAGTCGATTCTGTCGGGATTTCATTTTGGGTTGACAGCGAAACTAACCTCGATTTGGTCACCGCGCTTTCTGGCAGTGGTCCAGCATATTTCTTATTATTCATCAAAGCACTTGTTGATCGTGCGACCCAGGCCGGTTTAAGTGCGAAAGTAGCCGAAGCGCTAGCCATGCAAACAGCCATCGGTGCAGCCACTTTGGCCAAAACCTCTGACGATGATTTAACCACGCTTATACAAAATGTAACCTCCCCTGGAGGTACCACCGAAAAAGCATTAGAAGTATTGAACAACAAAGACGTATCCGCAATCATTGCGGAAGCATTTGATGCTGCTCAGCAACGTTCCGAAGAAATGGCCGTTGAATTTGGTAGCTCTTTTGATAACGACAAATAACACTTTCTTGATTACACACTACCCACTATGAACAACCCTTATATCGGTAATGCTACTTCCTATTTAATCGAAGTTTTTCTCGGGCTCTTTGTTTTCGCCCTGCTGTTACGCTTCATATTGCAGTGGGTAAGAGGCGATTTTTATAATCCAATCGGCGAATTTCTGGTTAAATTTACTAACCCGATCGTCATTCCACTTCGCCGTATCATCCCTGGTTTTAGCGGGCTTGACATCGCAACACTGCTCGCCACAATAGGCTTTTCATTCGCAAAAACCTGGCTAATACTGCAAATAGCGGGGGCACAAACCGCCCCATTCGGACTGTTTATTTACTCAATTGCTGAAATGCTTAAGCTGGCGGTTTATATCTTTATGGGCGCGCTCATAATTCGCATAGTTGCTAGCTGGATCGCCCCGCATGCGGCCTATAGTCCTATAATGTCTCCTATTTACGCTTTGTCAGAGCCAATGATGTCGCAAGCTCGCAAGATTATCCCGGATTTTGGGGGCATAGATCTGTCGCCGATTTTGATATTCGTTTTTCTTAACCTCACACAAATGCTTGCCATTGCACCCTTGTATGCCCTCGCCCGGCAATACATGTAAATTACCGTCTTGAGCACTGAAGCTAAAAACTCGGTAGGTGGGCCTGTAGATGGTTCTGTAGGTATTGTTACGCCACAATCGTTGCACTTTGACGAACGCGTTCAGTTCAAAAGCGGCGATACCCTGGAAAACTTTGATGTGGTTTATGAAACCTATGGCACGCTGAATACCGCCCACACAAATGCAATTCTGATTTGCCATGCACTGAGTGGTGATCACCACTCAGCAGGTTATCACAGTAAAAATGACAAGCATCCAGGTTGGTGGGACAATTTAATTGGCCCGGGCAAACCCGTAGACACAAATCGATTTTTCGTGGTTTGCTCCAACAATCTGGGAGGTTTTCAAGGGAGTACCGGGCCGTCAAGCACTAACCCCTCGACTGGTCAGCCTTATGGCCCTGATTTTCCAATGGTCACAGTTGAAGATTGGGTCACCATACAGTCGATGGTATCAGACCGGTTGGAAATCAATATTTGGGCCGCCGTGATCGGGGGAAGCCTCGGCGGCATGCAAGCGATGCAGTGGGGTATTGATTACCCAAACCGGATCAAACACTGCTGTGTAATCGCTTCAACGCCCAAGTTAAGTGCGCAGAACATAGCTTTCAATGATGTTGCCCGCCAAGCCATAAGAACTGATAACGAGTTTTATGATGGTCGGTATTACGAGAAAGATACTGTCCCTTCACGCGGTTTACGCGTCGCTCGAATGCTTGGCCATATTACCTACTTATCGGATGATCTGATGGCAGAAAAATTTGGGCGCACTTTAAGGGACAAAAAAGCCATTGATTTCGACTATAACCCTGAATTCGAAATAGAGAGCTATCTAAGATACCAGGGCGACCGCTTCGCTCGATCGTTCGATGCAAATACTTACTTGCTCATGACCAAGGCACTGGATTATTACGATCCAGCCGAAGCGCATGGTGGGAATCTTGGCCGCGCACTGGCTTCAGCACACGCCGATTTTTTAGTTGTGTCCTTTAGCAGCGACTGGCGATTTACGGTCGAACGATCACGTGAAATAGTTAAAGCGATCCATGATAATAATCTCAACGTAACGTATGCAGAAATTGAGGCTAGTCAAGGGCACGACGCTTTCTTGCTTGAAATACCAGCCTACCTGGATGTTTTTTACGCCTATATGGATCGGGTTTATAACGAATTGGAAACCTTGAAGGAAGACCTGTCTTGAACGATCAAAAAGTCATAAACACGCAGCTAAAACGTCCGGATTTTGACATCATCACCAAGTGGATAGAACCGAACACGCGCGTGCTAGACCTGGGCTGCGAAGACGGTGAACTACTCAAACGGCTGACGGATAAGGCGGTAACTGGCTACGGCGTTGAAATCAATCCTGAAGCCATACCGCAGTGCGTAAAAAACGGCGTCAATGTTATTCAGCTTAATCTTGATCAGGGGTTGGCCGGTTTTGACGAAGATTCCTTCGATTTTGTAGTCCTGTCGCTAACCCTTCAGGCGATGAAACGCCCGCGCCAGCTATTAAAAGAAATGTTGCGGGTCGGTCGAACCGGAATCGTTTCTTTTCCAAACTTCGGCCATTGGAAAGTTCGCATGCAACTCGGGTTTGGTGGTCGCATGCCGGTTAGCAGGCACTTACCCAATAACTGGTTCAACACACCGAACATTCATATGTGCACTTTAAAGGATTTCGAAATCCTGTGTGCCGAAGAAGGTATCCGAATCCTCGACCACCGAGCGGTAAATTATAAACACGAGACGTCTGCCGGGCTGCGCTTGTTCCCAAACCTGCTCGGGGAAATCGCGCTCTATATGTTCACCAAAAAGTGACAACGAATACTAAATTGCTTTATCCCAATCGGCCTCTCTAAAACCAATCAAACCCAGACCGTCGCTCAGCAGAAAAGGCCGCTTAATCAGCTTTCCATTACCAGCGAGTAGTGCGAGCACTTCATCTATGCTCATTTGCGGCAGGCGATCCTTCATGTTTAGTTCACGGTACTGCAAACCCGAGGTGTTAAATAATTTTCGGAGTTCGCCGTTCTGATGGTCAAGCATTACGGTTAACTCATCTACAGAAGGTGGCTCGATTGTGATATCGATAGACTCGAACTCGATACTCTTGGCATCGAGATATTTTCGGGCTTTACGGCAAGAGTCACAATTCTTGTATTGATAAAACTTCACTAGTGCTCCATTTACCCTCTAATACATGGTTTTGCCGACCACCAGCATGACGCGCCGTGAACCCATCCATGGGGGCTCAACGCCAGCTCCCTGCTGGCGATGGTCATGCTGGCGCTCACCAAAACCATGTTCCGATCGACTGGATTGGCAGTAATCTATTATGCTGCTCTACGATCACGAACCGCTTTGGATAATCCCCGCAGCACATCCTCGGTGTCATCCATCGCCAAGCAGGCATCCGTAATGCTTTGTCCGTATGTCAGCTGTTTGCCCGGCTCTACTTTTTGATTGCCCGCGACCAAATGTGATTCGATCATAACTCCAAATATACTGCTGCTTCCGGCGGCAATTTGGTCTCCCACATTTTTGCCAACATCTATTTGCTTTTGATGCTGCTTTTCGCTGTTGGCATGGCTAAAATCAATCATTACCTTTTCTGGCAAGTCCGCTTTAGCAAGCGCCTCTTCAGCCTCACGAACCTGTTCCGGCTGATAGTTAACACCGCGACTACCACCGCGAAGAATAATATGGGAATCAGGGTTACCGGCACTATTAAAGATGGCGGTTCGCCCTTCCTTGGTAACAGAAAGAAATATATGAGGATTATTACTTGCGCCAATTGCATCGACCGCAATTTGTAAATTGCCACTGGTACCATTCTTAAAACCCACAGCGCAGGATAATCCCGAAGCGAGTTCACGGTGGCACTGGCTCTCTGTCGTCCGCGCGCCGATCGCGCCCCAGGAGATTAAATCACCCGTATATTGGGGGGTGATCAAATCCAGATATTCGCTTCCCACTGGCATACCCATCTCGTTAATGTCGCGCAGTAATGCACGAGCCATGGTCAACCCTTTTTGAATCTGAAAACTCTGATCCAAATCAGGATCATTGATCAAACCTTTCCACCCGACAGTCGTTCTGGGCTTTTCAAAATAGACGCGCATTACTATGTACAAATCATCTTTTAGCTCGTCTCGTATTCGAGTCAGCCGCTCAGCATATTCCAATGCAGATTTCGGATCATGAATCGAACACGGCCCGACGATCACTAATAAACGATCGTCTTTGCCGGTAAGAATATTGTGGATACTTTCACGGCCAGTAGCGACAATCTCCGAAGCTTTATCAGAAATCGCAACTTGCTGTAAAAGGATATTAGGTGGCACCAATTCCTCGGTACCAACGATGCGTAGGTCATCGGTCTGTTGCATACTCTTAAAACTCTTCTTTTTAAGCGAAAGGCTCTGTTAAGCACAAGAGCTGCTATCGCCCTTGCTAAAAACCAGCCAAATTAAAAGGGTGCGTAGTTTACTAGTGTAGTGTATTAAAGCAAACGCTAGTTTAGGGCACGACACTAGTCCTCTTTCAATATAATCCACCCGTCAATCTCCCTGACACCGACGTTACTTCCGATCAGATACCTCAGGAACGGCAATCTCCGCACCCACGGTTGCAAGCAGTGCACCCTGATTGAAACGATAGAGCACCCACATTGGCACATCAAAATCGTTTGATATATCCCACAACGTATCACCGGACTGTATCCGATAGCTTTGCACATCATTTACATCAAAACGCTGTACATATTCGTCCACCAGCAAGCTATGAAACTCCTTACGCCTGGATTCAAATAACGCCAATTGGCCTTCATGGGTTATTGGCAATCGCAATTGCTCGCCAACCTCAAGCACGTCACCAAACCTGAGGTTGTTCATTCGCCTTAATTCGCCAGCGGGGCCGATGCCCAGCCAGTCAGCGTAGTAACCCAAATTCTCTTCCGGCAAGACGTCAATCTGGTATCGATCACCCACGCGATCAACCGCCAAGTCCTGCCAATCATATAGCGGCGCAAGCCGCTCATCTGCGGTCGCTTGCAACCTGGCAGGCTGTTCGGCAGTCGATAGTGGACTTGATTCAATACTGTCAACACTCGCCGATGAGGATGTCACTGCTGCTGTTATAGTGCCGCCTGCATCCGCCGGCCGGATTTCCCAGCCAGAATCATTCGAACTTCCACTATCTGAGCTCGAAACGGTCGTAGTAACTGTGACAGGAACAGGAGATTCGACGCTAGAAGGGTTTTTCGTACTGTCAGCTACAGCAGCCACTTGTACTGTCGACGAATCGCTCCCAGGCACCGTGAGTGTTTGACCAACGTATATGATACTCCGGCGATTCAACCCGTTGGCTGAAAGTATCGAATCACATTTAACACCATAGTCTCTGGCTATACTGCACGGAGACTGCCCGGAGCGAACGGTATGGCTGCCTGCAAATAATGAATCACCCGGCATTCCGGGCACCAACAACGTCTGCCCTACATATATCTTACTGCGCATGGACAGCCCGTTTGCATTGAGAAAAGACTGACAATTTGCGCGGTATTGATTAGCGATGCCGCACGGTGTTTGGCCCCCTCTAACGACATGCCTACCACCTGGCAGGACACTCGCTGCAGCCATAGTCGCCCCGCCTTTGCCGGGGATTGCAAGCACCTGGCCAATGTATATCGTCGCGCGCCGACCGAGTTGATTTAGCTCAATGACATCACGACATTTTACCCGATAGAGATCAGCCACTTGGCAGGCAGTATCCCCGCGTTCAACAAGATGACGCTCACCACCATCGCTAGCGCCTTCGTATGGTAAAGCCGCCAGTTCAGTACGCTGTGCGCTCCAACCGTCACTCCGTGATGGTAACGCCAGGTTAAATCCGGCAGGCACATAGCTAAAACCCTTCCAAACTCGCGATGTCAGCGAGGGGTTAAGATCTTTTAATGCTGTCTCACTAACGTTGAAAACTGACAGTAACCGCTTGGCGGATGCACTGTTCGGGATGCTAACCACCGATGTCTTGGGTACAGCATTTCCCTGTATACCGTTGAAATATTGATTAGCATTTTTCGCCACGTACCGTGCAGCGAGAAAACTCGCGTAAAAGTTCTTTACTGCGGTACGAAAAGTACGCGATTTATATTCGTCAAGTAACCGAACATAATCCAGCCCCACCTGTTCAACCGCCCGGGTCATCCCGCGCACGCCATAATTGTAAGAAGTCACCACAAACGGATTTAAGCGGCCGGGAGTAACTCGGGATCCTTGCGCTGAGGCCGTTCGGGTGAGTTGCTTTACGCTGTTCTGAAAATAACGGATTGCCCCTTGAGTTGCCAGCCGTGGGTCGAAACGCTCATCAACAGATGCACTAATTTGTAGGCCCAGGGTGCGGGCCGTTTTGGGCATAATTTGCCAAATGCCCGCGGCCCCAAGATGTGAATAGGCTTTCGGATGATAGGCTGATTCCACAAAAGGCAAGTACTGCAACTCGGTGGACAAGCCAGCATCACTTAAATACTCGACAACAAACGGACGATACTCACCAAAACGTTGTAACGCCTCTGCAAAGCGGTCTCGATTACCAGACTGGCATCTTAAACGGCCTGCAGCACTTCGTAATTCCTGACCGCTTGCGCCTGGATACAAATTGGCCAAGTCACGCTGAAAAGAATTTTCAGGCGACTGCCCAGACTCCACACGGCCGGCCAGGCTTCGTAAACCATCTCGAATCCTGTCTTGCTCTTGCTTTACCAACCGCCCTGGACGCCGGGCGCTGCATTGATCTTCGGTAGTTAATACCGAAAATACTTTCTCTGGACGTTCGGAGTCATGAATGACCCGCTGCCCGGTACCCCACTGGCGAAAGACCTGCACCCAAAAATCGACCCGCCGTTGAATTTCCTCCGGACAAGGAAACACATCCCCGCATTGCAGATCATGCCTTTCAACTTGAGGCATAGCCGCTTGCGATACCGGCACTTGTGCCAATAAAACACTCGTAACTACAAGTATAAAAACTCTTCCTAGCAATCTCATTCGCAAGCTGGAATATATTACGTTACAAGGCTTATAAACTAACCAAGCATCGCTTCATACGCAAGCACTATGACAGCAAAGTTACACTAATGTTGTCGAACTAGAGACCGACGCTGGGCATGCGTGTGTCTGGGCTTTCTGACGGAGTGTTATCGCTGCCAAATTTTCTACGCATATACCTGCTTATATCCTGGACGATCAACAAATTGATCGGCACAAGCACAAGCGTAATCATGGTCGCAAAAACAATCCCAAAGGCCAGAGAGATTGCCATTGGCCGGAGAAAAGCGGCGCTAGGGTCTCCGGTGCTAAAGAACGTCAATGGAACCAAACCAAAGAAAGTGGTCAGTGAAGTCAACATTACGGGTCGGAAGCGCACAATACCCGCAACGCGCGCAGCTTCAAGCAAGGTTTTCCCCTTGGCACGTAATTTACCGATGTAATCAACCAGCACCAGGCTGTCATTGACCACCACGCCGACTAACGCCATTAATCCCAACATGCTCAGCAAAGAGATTGGCTCGGCGACTATCCAATGTCCCATTACCGCGCCAATTAGCGCGAATGGAATGACTGACATGACGACCAGCGGCAGCACATATGACTTAAGCGGCAACGCAAGCAAGGCATAAATAACAAACATCAGCGTGATTGTACTGGCAATAGCGCTGGCAAAGGCTTTGGCCTGCTCTTCCGCTTCACCACTGAGAGTTGCGGTAATACCTGGGTATTGCACAAGCAGCTCGTCAAGGTAGTTTGTCAGCTCCTCGTTAAGAATAGTCATATTGGTGGTGTCTTTATCCACATCTGCGGTAATCGATAGAGTTCGGTACAGATCGATGCGTGTAATCGAACTAGGACCCTTATCCGGTGTAAGTGTGGCCACAGCCGATAGCGGGACTTGCCGACCATTGGGTGCGTTAATCAACATGTCTTGCAAGGTATCGGTTGTACTGCGCTCCGAACGCGGGAAACGTACCAATACACGAATATCATCGCGTCCACGTTGGATGCGTTGTGCCTCAAAACCCTGAAACGCCTGGCTCACCTGGCTGACAATCGCGCTACGGGTTAAACCCATTAAGTGACCTTGCGGGGTCAACTCAATACGAAGCTCCTCTTTTCCATCCGCCAGGGAATCGGCTATATCAAATACGCCTGCATAACTCGCCAGACGCTCCTTGATTCTATCCGCAGCTAGTCCGAGATCATCAAAAGACTGACCACGCAATTCGATATCAATGGGGTCCCCAGGTCGGAAGAATTCAGCACGAAAAGTAAAGGATTCAGCGCCCGGTATATCACCCACTGCCACACGCCAGTCATTCATAATTTGGGTCGTGGAAACATCAACCACACGCTCCGATCTCGGCATACCCTCAAAGCTCACCGAACCCACATTGGAAGATACTGCCCCACCCCCACGCCCGGCTTGACCGGTTTTCGCAAGGATATTGGTTACTATGGGTTCGCCGCCTTCACCATTAGTGTATTTTTTCTTCATTTCCAGGCCGGCATTCATTATCTTGCCAATATAACTATCGGTGACTTCAAACGGCGTGCCGACCGGCATAACCAAGGTAATCTGACCGCCATCCCGTTCGGTACGAGGAATAAACACATAGCGAGTCCAACCGGTATTTATGGTCACAAGAATCAACGCGAAAAAACAGGTAAATACAGCCAAAACGGTGTATCGATACTCGATGGCTTTTTCCAATAGCGGGCGATAACGATTAATGATAAGACTCTCAAAACCGTGTGCAAAATTCATTTGCCATCGACTGAGTGTACCCACCTGATTTATGTTTCGGGGTTTTATGTGCTTTAGATGCGCCGGTAAAATCAGCTTTGACTCGATCAACGAGAAAAACAGAACGGGTATGACCACAGCCGGAATAGGCACAAAGAAGGTCGCCAGTCGACCATCGAGTTGAGTGATCGGAACAAAAGCAGCCATGGTAGTCAGTATTCCAAACGTCACTGGAATCGCAACAGCTTTGGTCCCGTTAATCGATGCCTGCAAACCCTCCTCACCATCACGCAAGCGAGCGTAAACGCTCTCCCCAGTCACAATGGCATCGTCCACCACGATGCCAAGAACGACGATAAAACCAAACAAACTCATCATATTCATGCTGATGCCTAACACATCCATAATCGCCACAGCACCCAGAAAAGTCACCGGAATCCCAAGGGTCACCCAAAATGCGACGGAAGGGCGTAAAAACAGCGCCAATAACAATATGACTAATAGCCCCCCCTGAAGCGCGCTGTTACCCAATATAGACAATCGAGATTTTAAAATTTCGGAATTGTCGTCCCAGTAATCTATTGTGGTCCCCACAGGAAGATTCGCCTGTCGGTCGACGATGTAGTTTCTTATCAGCTCGGCAATGGTAATAGCGTCTTCGTTGGCGGTTCGTTGAACATCGATCATGGCCGATACTTGGCCATTAAACCTGGTCAACAGCGATTCTTCCTGAAAGCCATCCTGAACATTAGCCACATCGCCGACCCGGATGATTGAGCCGTCCTGATTGGTTTTAACCACGATTTCGGCGAAGTCTGCATATCGATAGGCTTGCCCTTTGGAGCGCAGCAAAATGTCACCGCCCGTGGTCCGCACATTACCGGCCGAAAGATCCCGGGAACTATTGCGAATCGCATTGGCCACCACCGCCAGGGTAAGATCGTTATCACGCAGTCTGTCTTGACTCACTTCTATTGCTATTTCGTACGCGCGCACACCATCGAGCTCCGCCAGGCTCACACCATCCATACGGAGAATGTCTTCCCGAACCTGCTCGGCGAATCGGCGCGTTTCGGCTTCGCCGTAATCGGTAGTAACGGCCACCGAGATAACTGAGTATCTTCGTTCCCTAAGCCTGACAACAGGCCGTTCTGCGTCGGCCGGAAATGTATTAATCGCGTCCACCCGATTTTTTACATCATCCAGTATATTCCGGGCGTTATAGTCTTCGTTCACCTCGAGTGTTATCGATGTAGAGTTTTCTCGCGAAGTACTCCGGATTTCATCAATACCTTCCAGATCTTGTAGGGCTTCCTCAATACGTACCGCGACGCCCAACTCCATGTCTTCCGGGTTCGCTCCACGCAAAAAAACAGAAACGGAGATGGAGTCCGGTTCGGAATCGGGGAAAATTTCCAAATTCATACGAGTAAAAATCGTAATCAGACCAGACATAACAATCGCTACCATTAACAAATTCGCAGCAATGGAGTTTTTAGCAAACCAGGCAATCATGAGCGATCTCCCCGTTCAGAAGTATTAGAAAGTTCAGAAGCACTAGACGGCTTAGAAATATTAGAACTCTCAGCAGTATTAGATGAAGGGTTATTGGATGAGGATGGCACAGCTGAACCTTCGGAGAACCTACCCTCGGGCCGTTGGCCAGGCTGCCCTTGAGCGGGCCGCTCCCTAGCTTCGCCTTCTATGGCAACACGTAGGCCAGAGGTGACTTGCCCCAGTGTCGTAGTAACCAGGTGGTCTCCGGCTTTTAGTCCCGACTCAATTAAAGCCTCTGTCGTGTTCTGCCAGGCGATTTCTATTTCACGCCGAATCAACACATTGTTTTCCACCACATACGCATAGCTACTTTGATAAATAGCATCCGCCGGAATAATAATGGCGTCTGCTATTAATTTGCCTTGTAATTCTGCCGTCACGTATTCACCTATCTTCAATGGTGAGCGACCCACCGCCGCTTCACCAAATGGATCGTCAATCTGCGCTACAACATGCAGTTGTCTTGAATTCTCATCGATAGCACTTTCGGTTCGCACTACCAGCCCTTGCCAACCTCGCCGATCTCCAGTTATTGAAGAGTAAAGTGTTACCGGAAGGCTATTATTAATCTCGGTATTCACCCCACGGTAACTTTCTGGTAGGTCAATAAACTGCAAGTCTGAGTCACGTAATGGTAAACGCACCTCGATAAAATCGGTGGCATAGACTTCTGCCACCTGCGTATTGTTGCCAGTCACTTGCCCCAAATCCACCATCTTATGCAAGACTCGTCCTGCAAAGGGAGCCGTTATCTGGGTTCTTTCCAGGCTTAGCTTTGTTTTCGCCAGCGCCGCATCGGTAGAGACAACACGCGCCTCAGCAGCCAACAATTGAGGTTTACGTAATACCAAATCGCCCGGCTCCCCTTCGTTTCCGATACGCTCCCAATCCCGCATCGCCTGATCTGATCGGGCGACCTCTTCGGCCAATAAACGTCGCGCATCGACTAAATTCGCTTCGGCAATTTCTACGTCAGCAACATAATCCCGATCATCGATTTGTAACAGAACGTCCCCTTCATCGAAGAAACTTCCTTCACGCAATTTGTCGCTGATATCCACAATGCGACCACTGACCTGGGCCACCAGAAAACTCTGCGTCCGCGGTGCTACATTGCCATAGCTTTGTACGTTTACTTGAAAATCGCGGGCCAACACCTGATGTACCGCGACGGTTAGTGCCGGACCCGTCGCTGGTCGGCGCTGCTCTGATTCTGGTTTGTTAAATATAAAAAAGGCTGCCAGCAAGAGCGAACATGCGATAACCATCAGGGGCAATACTTTACGCCGCTGCTGGCTCCACAGATAACTCGCCCGGGATTTTTGTTTACCCAAACCAGATTCGGCCTTCATTTCATTGACGCTATTCATCTTGTGCTCCTTCAAGATTTGCCCGCTCTGCTAAATCCTCACCAAAATCACCACCCAGCGCTTGATAGAGAGTAATTCTGTTTTGTAATAGCTGATTACGCAAGTCAATTACGGTGCTCTGGGAATCGAACGCGCGACGCTGGGATTCGAGCACTGTTTGATAATCTGACAAACCGCTTTGATATTGTTCAAACGATAACTCATAAGCCGCTGCAGCATTTTGTTCGGCGATGAGAAAGGAATTGTATCGACGATTTAACCGGTCCTGGCGACTGATCGCACGTTCTACTTCAGAAAAGGCATTGTTTACGGTATTCAAATATTGTTGCTCGGCCTGAATCACTCGCTGACGTGCTTGCTCTTCGATAGACACCAATCTGCCACCTTGAAATAGCGGCAGCGCCAAATTGACGATCAAAGACCGCGCCAAACTTCCGCTAGCAAGCAAGTCGCTAAAATGATCGGCGTCGTCTGTCAGGCTCGCACTGATGGTCAATCTGGGAAATCTTTGTTTGTGCGCCACGGCCAAACTTAAATCCGCCGACAATAAATTGAACCAGCTTTGCTGGACATCGGGCCTGCGGATTAAAAGTTCGGAAGGAATGCCCAGCGGAATCGGCTCATCAATTACCGGTAGCTCGCGCTCCAACAGCCAGTGGCCATCAGGATAATCTGCCACCAGTAACTGTAAAATAGATACCGACTGGATAACATTTTGTTCCTGCTGAGCAACCCGGGCTCGCTCTTGCTCCAGGCTGTTGGATGCCAGGTAAACGTCCAACGCACTATTAAGACCCGCCCGATATCGACTGTTAATAATCTCCACATCCTGCTCCAAAGTGCGCAACCGAAGGTTAAACAGTGCAAGCAACTGCTGATCAGCGATCATTTGATACCAGGCACTGCTGGTGTTGGAAACCAGCGCCAGACGTTGATTAATATAACTGGCTTCACTCGCCGCAAACAACATGGTCGCCTGCTTTTGGACATCTCTTAGCTTGCCCCAAACGTCAAGTTCCCAACTCGCGCCGAGATCTGCACCATAGTTATCGGTAGCCGACTGAAGTCGACCATCAATAGTGGTACGGCGCACATTTCCACTGGTGCCAGCTGACAAACTCGGATAACGATCAGCACCTGCTATAACAACGCCCTGGCGAGACTCTTCCAGTCGAGCCGTCTGTTCGGCAAGACGATAATTATTAATCAACGCAGATACGACCACATCATCGAGCTCTTCATCAGCAAAATCAGCTAACCACTGATCGGTCAAAATGCCAAGCTGCCTGGCTGCTTGCCCCAATTCACCTTGTTGAGCAAATGCTTCCGGAGCTTTCAGCGCGTTAGCGCCAGGTGAAATACCGCTGGTCGCACATGCCGATAACAATAGCATCAACGACAGCGTCGATACCACGCAGCTCACCTTAAGCTGGGCGGACTTATTTAATTTAAATACGTTCATTTGTATTTATTGGATGTCGATAACTCATATCCAAGTTCCTGCCCAGCAATCAGGCTGGACAGATGACTTTACTAGTGGATGGACTTTACTCTGCTTGATGTCAAAAACTCGACCATGATTAATTAAAAGATAAAAAGTTACAGAACGAAATAAACTCTACACATTCAAGCAATATTACCTAAATTGATTGCAAATGGTGCTCATTCGCAAGGTAACAACGAACAAAATAAGTGTCGTTTACTGAAAAGATGTGTGTGTATTCTGCTATGATACGTCGCGCAATAAAGTCTGTAGATTCACCGGATTGGTGGATGCCTGGTTAGCTTTCAACTGATTCTCCCTTCACGCCAAAAAGTGGATGTAGAAACGATTCTTGCTCCATAAGTGACAAGACTAACGCGACAAGAATAGTAGCAAGGGTGGCAAGGGCAAGGCACTGGCTTACTCGTAGGCCAAAAAACTAACACAACATTGTGGCGTCAAACAGCCTTGATTTCGGCTGCGCTGCGCTTACAGCGTGTAAAAATATTTAGTTAATACACGCTTTACACTTTTATTTAGAGACAGCCGTTATGACTGACAAAAAAGCTCGTTTAAATATTGATGGATATGATCAAGAGATAGTACTCGATGTGTTCGAAGGCACACTCGGTCCGGATGTTATCGATATAAGCCCGGTGATCAAAAACGGCTTCTTTACATTCGACCCCGGCTTCACATCGACCGCTAGCTGCGAATCTGCGATAACATTTATAGATGGCTTCGAAGGTAAATTGCTACATCGTGGAATTCCGATTGACCAGATTGCCGAGCAAAGCGACTATCTGAATCTCTGCCACTTACTGTACTACGGCCACTTGCCTGATGCAGAACGCGAAGCAGAGTTTAAGCGTTCAATTAATCGTCACACCATGCTGCACGATCAAATCTGGTATTTCTATCGAGGTTTCAGGCGTGATGCGCACCCGATGGCCATTATGTGTGGCGTCGTGGGCGCGCTTGCTTCGTTCTACCACGACGCACTGGATATCAGTAGTGAAACCCACCGAAACATCACAGCACACCGACTTATCGCTAAAATTCCGACCATCGCGGCAATGTCTTACAAGTACACAATCGGGCAACCATTTGTACACCCACGCAATGATTTGAACTACGCCGAAAACTTCCTTCACATGATGTTTGGCGTTCCGACAGAAAAAACCGAAGTAAATCCGATCCTTGCCAAAGCAATGGATCGAATTTTTATGCTGCATGCTGATCATGAACAAAATGCGTCAACTTCCACGGTTCGTTTAGCAGGGTCAAGCGGTGCAAATCCATTTGCCTGTATCTCTGCCGGGATTGCAGCTCTATGGGGGCCTGCTCACGGTGGAGCCAACGAGGCTTGCTTGAAAATGCTGCAAGAAATCGGCCACCCAGACAAGGTAGATCACTATGTAGAGCGCGCCAAAGACAAGAAAGACTCGTATAGAATTATGGGGTTTGGTCACCGGGTCTATAAAAATTTCGATCCGCGCGCCAAGATCATGAAAAAAACTTGTGATGAGGTCCTGGCTGATCTGGGTATTGAGGATTCGCCACTTTTTCAGGTGGCTCGCCGTCTTGAGGAAGTTGCACTTAACGACGAATATTTCATTGAAAGAAAACTTTACCCTAATGTCGATTTTTACTCCGGCATCATCCTCAAAGCCATCGGCATTCCGCCCAATATGTTTACCGTTGTATTTGCCCTATCTCGTACGATCGGATGGATTAGCCACTGGAACGAAATGGTCAGCCAACCGTATAAAATTGGCCGCCCGCGACAGTTATATACGGGGCCAATAGAAAGGGACTTCCCGGCTTAAGCCTGATTGAATAAAAGAAACCAAGCCAAACCCGGTCGTAGACAATACGGCCGGGTTTTTTCATAGACGAATAATAGTCGAATGGCAGCTATTCGCTTGTCCATAAGATTCACCGGCAAATATTACGGAACGTCAAGTTAATGCGGGGGGCAGAAACCGTTGTTTGCTTCGGAACACTATGTTGCCAATTTTTTTGTGTTTCGCCTGCCATTAACAACAAGCTGCCCGCCTTAATCTCCACACGATGTTTAACACGGGAATCGTGCACGCTGCGCAAATCGAAAAAACGGGACGCGCCAAAACTCAATGATGCAATGACCGGTGAGATACCTAATTCCGGTTCATCGTCTGAATGCCAACCCATCGAGTCACACCCATCCCTATACAAATTCCCGAGAGCACTATTGAAGTTCAATTCAAGTGCCAGCGATAATTTTTGGCGAATCTTCTCTAGTAAAACCGGCAATGCTCGAGCCCGATGAGTGAGTCCGGAGTAACGATAATTTGCCCCTGAATCGCCGTACCACGCTGTACGCCGAGGTATCCTTACCTTGCGACCAAACACCTGGATCATTTCCGATTGCCAATCCAGGCCCTCATACAACTCACTGAATAATCGCTGAGATTCTTGAACACTGTAGAAATTTGGCCAGCACTTTAGATCAGCGCCCGCCAATTCGATATCCACTACCCGCTGTAGTGCACCAGCATTGGCAAATAGGTCGATCATGCGCGCAAACACCTAAGGGCCTAAACTAGATTGAAAATCAGTCTTACTGCAATGCTTGCTGAATCTCGGACATTTTATTTTGTAATACAAGAGTATTCTCAGGCCCCATTCTCAAGTACAACTTTTGAATAGCGGGCAATCCCTCAACCGATTTATCAACATATTGATAACGGTCACCGATTTTCTCAAGCTTGGGCTCACGAACAGGCGGAGGGCTTATGGATGCATACATCAAGGCTCTATCCAATGCGCTTCGAAAATTTCTATTCGCATAGCCCAATTCGCCATAAGCACTCTCAAAAAGCGGCTCAAATTGCTTATAGATAGCAACGAGTAACTCCGCATCAAATTTATCAACAATACTAACGTACGCTACGTAGCGCCTATAGTTATTTTCTACTATTTCGAAGCGCTCACCAGAGGCAACCACCCCGACCGCTCCTTCCAAACGCGGCAAAGACAAAAAGCTACGCTCAATATCTCCTTGAGCGGCTTTATCCACCACCACAACCAGCTTTCGCACCAGCTCATCAGCTGGCAGCCAGCTAAGCCACTCTGGCGCCGGTGCGATGCCTTGAAGCGATTCCAGAAACTCTCTATCACTGCTATCAAGAGTTGGCAATTCGTCCAACTCGATATCCGGTGATTGTTTGCGCTCATCGGCGATGGATGTGATGACTCCGACTCCCGTCTGCTCGTCTAAACCTGAATCAAGTCTTGGGTCGGCAAAAATTTCAAGCGCCTCGTCAACGGATTCAATGACCGGTTTACCAGTAATTTGGCTGGGTACAGTATCAGGTCGCAATAAAAACCAAACGACCGCAACAATCGCCAACAAAAGTGCGTACGGCACAAGCTTGGTTACCTTATTTGAGCTCAAACTTCGCTCACCAAACCCAGTACGTGAGGGTATCTCGAAATTAGGAGATTCGTTCAAAATCTAGATTGCGTCCGATTTTTTCATTGATGCCGAAACATAGCCTATATAGAAACCCAATAAGCCTAACTTTTCCGTTGTTTAATCTAACGGTGTAAAGAAATCATAAGATGGCTCCTTCAATCACACAGTAACCCGGCTAAAAGTTCTTTCGCACGGTTAGACCAAAAGTATGGGGTTCTCTGATATAAGCATTGACCTTGCCGTCCTGCAACGGAGCATCAAAATATGATCCCAAATAATCTTTGTCAAGCAAATTACGCGCCCATAATTTTATGTTTATGTCACTTTCTTCCAGCACCACACCAAGACTGGCGTTTAACAATCCATAGCCATCCTGCAATTTAATTGGATCCGCGTTGCCATCCTGAAATTGATTGCTTCGGTAATTGTAGTCAGCATGCAGGTAAGCTGACATCGAATTGCCAACGGCAAAAGTCTTGGTTGCGGCTATCGTGAAAAAGTGTTCGGGATTTGCTCTTACCCGATCACCTGAGCGACCACAAAAACCACCACCTGAATCACCTGGGTCCGCCTGACCCGTTTGAAGCGGCGTGGCGATCCAACAATTTGCTCGCTCGTGCGTTTTGAAAGTCGCATCGTTATAGGCATATCCAGCATTGAGGACCAAGTCATCTGTTGGAGCCCAATAAAGTTCAACTTCCAGCCCCTTCGCTTCCATTTCTCCTGCATTAGACAAGTTAAAGCCACCACCTGCAAAAGAATTGGTCTGAAAATCATCGAACGTAGTGAGGTACAGCGCTGCATTCAAACGCAGGTTCTGGTTTGGGAATTCGGTTTTTATCCCCAGCTCGAACGATTCAGATGTTTCTGCATCAAATAGCTGGCTTTGTGTTACCAGAATACGATCTGTGTTTGTGCCACCTGACTTGTAGCCTGTACCGTAGCTGGCATATAACATGGATGTATCGTTCGCGAACCAGCTAAGTTTTATAGTGCCGGTTATCTGATCGTCCTCCAACGTCGCTGCGACATCGGGTCGCGGCGCAATAATGGGAACCGCAGAATGGCCCCATCCAGGACGGTACATCGGCGCAAACAGCGCCGGATTAGGCGCGGCCAAGCCCAGACCCGCTAGCACCAAATTCGTACCTATAGCCGTAAAATCAGCAGCAGAACCCACTGCGCTCTGCGTGAACACACCATTGACGTCTTTTGACTCATCGGTAAAACGTAATCCGGCAGTTAAGGTCAATTTCTCTGTCAAACGGTAATCCAGTTGCCCAAATATAGCCCAGGCTTCCTGATCTTGTTGGAACTCATCATGCGAAAAAGCATTGGGGCCGAAGGGTGCTGCAACTCGTGGGAATGCACCCCTTGTGAGTGCAGACAATCCATTTAGCCCGCCCACTATTGCAGCTAGATCAGGATTAGCCAGTAACAGCGGGTTAAACGTAGGACCCAAATCAAACGAACTGGTGCTGTCGAGATTCTGGTTATAGTAATAGGCACCAACTATGTAATTCAGTTTATCGCCATTATTGGTGAACCGAATCTCCTGGGTGAACACATCAGACTCGCCCGTACGCGTGTTATTAAATAATTGAGCAGCACTAAAATCCACGTCGGTGACGTCAACCGAATCAAAGGAACGCAAGGACGTTATCGAAGTGAACGTACCGCCATTATCCAAGTCCCAATTAATCTCTGCCGAAACACCGCTATTTTCGTTCTGCGAAACCGGCAATTGATTAACCCGCACCACATCGTCGAACACCTGATTTTCCGATACCGGTGGAACGCCAAGCAAAGTCAGAAGAGAATCAGAAAGTGGTGCTCCGTTAAACGCAAAAAAATTGTTTCGGACTGTTGCCGCGCCGCAACATACGTCATCAATCTCGGAATAGTCCGCGATTAATCGAACCGACACAGCGTCGTTTGGCGTATACAAAAGCTGCGCACGCACTCCAAGCCGGTCCCGGTCGTTAATAACGTCATCTTCTATGCCTAAAGCATCAACGTATCCATCTCGATCGGTACTGTACCCGGTCAGCCGGAAGGCCAGAACATCTTCTACCAACGAACCACCCACCGCCGCGCTGATACTACGTAAACTCTTGTTACCGGCAGTTGCCTCTATAAAACCAGTGGTTTCATGATCAGGCGCGACTGTTTGCAGAAGTACAGCTCCTGAAGGCGTGTTGCGACCAAATAACGTACCCTGCGGACCACGCAGTACTTCAACACGTTTGACATCGACCATCTCATTAATTATCGAGCTTTGCCGCGACTGATAAACACCGTCGACATACAAACCCACCGACGACTCCAAGCCAAAATTCTGCCCGCTGGTACCCACGCCACGAATACTGAAGTTCGAAGTCGTCGCGGTCTGATTCTGTTCCACAATCAGGCCGGGCGTGCTTTGTTGAAGGTCAAACACATCGGTTATGCCGAGCTCTGCAAGTTGCGCACCCGATAGGGCCGTTATCGCAACCGGTACGTCTTGCATGCTTTGCTCCCGCTTCTGGGCAACCACAACAATCTCTTCTAACGCGGCTTGCACGACCATTGTCGTTGATAATATGGCCCCTCCCAGAGCGGCCATTGCCAAACGATTCATGAACTTATTCATTATTTTCCTCCTATCCGAAAGAGCTGGAATCAAACCCGTTTATAACGGGCCTATCATATTCAATTTTAATTACCATAGAATTTTTCTCGGGATAATTGTATTACTATCCAAGCTATTCAATGAGATGATGTGTTTAAAATGTCTCCTTTAAACGGGACGTCTAATAAACTTGTTAGTCCCTGGTGTTTTGGCCGGTCTACAATTAGGCCTACATTCTAGATAACAGCTTTTTATATCTCTAAATGATCACTAGTCGCGCACAAAAAACGATAGGCGATTTATTGGCCTTGGCCGACATTAAAATTAATGGCGACAATGCGTGGGATATACAAGTCAAAAACGATCGTTTATTCGAGCGAGTCTTATCAGAAGGACCCGTGGGGCTCGGTGAATCTTACATGGATGGTGATTGGGATTGTGAAGCCCTGGATGAGTTTATTAACAAAACCGTAAGAGCCCAGCTGGAAAGCAAAATCCGGCCAATCAAAATGCTGTTACCGATTGCTCAGGCCTGGTTAATTAACCGCCAGCGTAAGGCTCGTGCCTTTGACATTGGAGAGCAACACTACGATATCGGCAACGACCTGTACACGAAGATGCTCGACAGCCGCATGATCTATACCTGCGGTTATTGGAAAGATTCCGACAATCTGGAAGATGCGCAAGTGGCCAAGCTCGACTTGATCTGCCGAAAATTAAACCTTCAACCCGGCATGCGTGTGCTTGATATTGGCTGTGGCTGGGGCAGCTTTGCTGGTTACGCTGCGCAGGAATATGGTGCTTCGGTTGTTGGAATTACCGTGTCAAAAGAGCAGATCGCACTCGCACAAAAACGTTATCAAGGGAAAAATATCGAATTTCGATATCAGGACTACCGTGATGTTAGTGAATCATTTGACCGAATCGTCTCGGTGGGCATGTTTGAACACGTTGGCCCGAAAAACTATCGAACATTTATGCAGGTCGCTGATCGCTGTCTCGATGATGATGGTTGGTTTTTATTGCATACCATTGGTACCCCCATTTCGCGAACTGCCGCCGATGCATGGACTGATAAATACATTTTCCCTGGCGGGGTGTTGCCGCTAGCAAGCCAAATTACAGCAGCCTCTCAGGGATTATTTTTGCTTCGGGACTGGCACAATTTTGCAGACGACTACGACCGCACGTTAATGGCATGGTATGAAAACTTCGAAAAAAGTTGGTCACAACTTAGTGGTTATGACGAACGTTTTTATCGCATGTGGCGATATTTCCTGCTTACCGGCGCCGGCGCTTTTAGGGCAAACCGCGGACAACTATGGCAAATCGTTTTCTCTAAATCCGGCGTCAGTGCAGATTATAATTCAGTGCGATAATTCCAGGAGACGATCTCACACGCTCGTCACCGCTGTTGATACTGAAAACGTACCAGACAAGGCATGAGGAGAGTCGTTTGGTTATTCCAAATAAACGGCGAATAACGCCGTATGGTCTGTTTTCAGCACCAACCCGCAGGGCCAAGCCCCCTTTTTTCCTCAGCGACGTTATCCTTCACTCATGTAGAATGACTGCACCACGTTCATTCTGCCTTGCTGAGCAAAAAAGGGGACTTGGCAGCGATGACGAGCGTGTGAGAACGCCTCCTAGTTTAACTGCATTGCTATAATCGCTGGTCAGCCGACCAAGATCGCGTTGAGCGCGATCATCCACACTCCTAAATTATGCCCAAAAATTATTTGGTGCGTGGCACCCATTTAAAAATTCTGCGTTTGGCCGCACCCATTATTCTGGCGAATCTCAGCGTCCCACTGCTTGGGGCTGTCGACACCGCAATACTGGGTCATTTGGATAGTGCTATACACCTCGGGGCCGTCGCAATAGGCGCGCAATTCATAACCGTCATGCTGTGGATATTCGGCTTCCTGCGCATGGGTACGACTAGTCTGGCTAGCCGCTTACATGGTGCGGGAGATAGTCTCGAACTGCATCTGCTGATTGTTCGCAGTCTCTTGCTGGCAGTTACACTCGGCACTTTGGTGATCGCAGTATCACCCTGGCTTATTCCGTGGGGCACAAAAATTATCGCGGGAAACAATCAGGCCTCATTTGACGCCTCGGTTTACGCAAGTATTAGGATCTGGTCAGCTCCCGCCAGCTTGTGCACATACGCCATTGCTGGATGGTTTATCGGCCGACAGAACACGCTGGTAACCGCGGTTCTGCTAGTTTCTACCAACTGCCTGAATATCGTCCTCGATCTGGTTCTCATCATTGGCTGGGGGCTAGAAAGCCGAGGCGCTGCTTACGCAAGTGCAATCTCCGAATATTTCGGCTTGGCAATAGCCATTGGCTTCTTCCTCAAAACTCGTACGCCCCAAAACTGGAAACTGTCATGGGCAAAGCTTTTTGAACCTTCAGCATTAAAAACACTCTTTACACTCAACGCACAAATTACGGTACGAACATTTGCATTGGTGATGACGACAACTTTTTTTGTGTCGATGAGTAGCCGATTTGGGGAAACGACGCTAGCCGCTAATGCTATTTTGATCAGCCTCCTGTATTTAACTGCGTTTGGGATGGACGGGATTGCCAACGCAACGGAAGCATTAGTAGGCAAAGCAGTCGGCGAACGGAATCACTCCAACCTAAAACAAGTCATTCGCGAGTCCATGCTTCTGGCATTCATTTTTTCCTTGCTATTCAGTTTGGTTTTCATGCTCGGAAAAACCAGCATTATTGGTCTATATACCAACTTAACCGATGTAAGCGCTTCGGCGGCCCTGTATATGCCCTGGCTGATACTAATACCGCTGGTGTCATTTTGGGGATTTCAATTCGACGGTATATTCATTGGCATGGGGCTGGCCAGGGAAATGATGCTCAGCATGCTATTCTCCGTGATCTTCATATTTTTCCCAATCTGGTGGCTGTCGCAAACGCTGGATAACCATGGTTTATGGTTGGCTATGTGCTCGTGGTACCTGGGCCGCTCGATTAGTCAGGGATACTTATTGAGAAAAAAATTAACACACAAGTTAAGCTAAAATTTATACCTGAGCCAGACTTGCCCGCTGTTCCTCGCGATGGTGTCTACTCTCGGACAGCCTGCTAGAGAACTTTCAATCGATAACAACATTCTATCGCATCCAAATCCTCTTTCGGCAACGCAGACACTGCCTCAGAAGACTCCAACAATTCGACTTCGCACCAATCCGCGTATAGTTCATTCACTTCATACGCATCGATAGAAAAAGGAGGACCGGCCATTTCACTTTGATCGTACTCAAATGCAATGAGTAATATTTGCGCGCCAGAAGACAATAATTCACGCTGCAAGGCAACATAATCTTTACGTGTTTTAGGCGGCAATGCGACCAAAGAGCCACGATCATAAACCGCAGCGACGGCACCCAATAGATTCCGGTCCAACGCAAAGTAGTCGCCTACGAGCAATACATAACCATTTCCAGTGTGGCGATTTAAAACCCCCACTTGATCGCTTACGAATTTACCTTCTACCAGCTCGCAAAAACTTTCTATTGCTACTGCACTCAACTCAACACCCAATAGTTCATGCCCCTGCGAACGCAACCACACCATGTCGTTCGATTTTCCACACATAGGCACGAATACCCTGCCCCTGCCGTCTAAACCCAGCTGCCCCCAATACTTTAGGAGAAACGGGTGTTTCTCAGCCATATGAAAGCCAATTTGGCCATCTCGCCATTTACGCTGCCAAAACTCTAAATCCATAAACCACCTCCAGGTCGCGATTAAATGAGTCTACTCTTGGTTACATTTCGTCACTAGCACTCCTTCAACATGGTTTGTAGTATTCAGAATGTTTTTATTCCTGGCGGTTATACAAAACGTGAAGCCCATTAACACTAAAGTTTTAATTCATTAGAATTTATATTAGAAACCCCTCTATAGAGCATGGAATAATATCGAAAGATCATTTTAGGCATATTATTTTATAATATTATTCCTGTTAGTTATTTTAATAATAATATAAATACATTGTTTTTATTTAATTGCGCATCGCATAATACGCCCATCGAAAAACGAACCAGATGGGCACACAAGATGATCGAATCAACTGTAATGAGTGTAATGATTCCAGTAACGCTTGGCCTACTAGCGCTACTGGCTTCGGACGAAATAGATCGATAAGCAACTTTTTAGCTTGCCGAACTTCATGTCTCCTCCTCCTTAACTGCAAAGTTAAGACCTTTTAGACCCGCCTCACCGAGGCGGGTCTTTTTTTACTACTAGAACGGCCAAACTATTGACACCGGCGACCCGCATCCGAGTTCTCCAGCGCCCTAACCAGCCTCAAAAGGTTATGAGCTGCACGACAGCATCGAACATCCGGCTTTATTTCGCGCCCATTCCGGGCGTCGTTCTGCGAATGCGGCCTTACCCCCCTGTTCCGTATAAGGCCTGCGTAACACTTCCATCAAGCCCTCCACGATTGAGAAATCACCTTGCTCAGCAGCATCAATTGCTTGCTGCGCAAGATAGTTTCTACAAACGTATAAAGGATTAACAGTATTCATTTGCCGAGCCCTCTCCATATCATCCGTTTCGCTCACCCGTTTAGCGTAGTTTTGCAACCAAAGAACCCATTCTTTCACCAAGCCATGATCGAGCTCTTCAATCTGATAAAACGCTGCTCGCATTAACACTGGCCACTGATCTATCCTTGCTATTTCTTGTTTCGCCTTCACCGCTGATAGCGACCTAAAGAACAAGGTCATATCAATTTCCTCGAGCTGCAATAACTCAAACATGCGCTTAATTAACGCGTCATCATCTGCACCGCGGTAGCGATTTATGCCGAGTTTAGCCAACAATGCCGCCTGCCAATATTTCTCATATTCAGCTTCATACGTATCCAGCGCAGACTGCACCAAACTCTTATCATTGATCAATGGCAGTAGCGCCACACCTAAACGCGCGAGATTCCACATGCCTATCCCAGGCTGATTTGCATAAGAATACCGACGCCCTTGTGCATCGGTCGTATTGGGAGTCCAGTCCGGATCATAAGGCTCAAGCCAACCATAAGGACCGTAATCAATAGTATCGCCCACTATTGACATGTTATCGGTGTTCATAACGCCATGCACGAACCCGACACGCTGCCAACCAACCATCAAATAAGCGGTTCGTTTAACGACTTCCAGGTAAAACTTTAGATACCTGTCAGCACCTTTATACTGAGCTGCAAGCTCCGGATAGTAATTCTGTATCGTAAATTCCAGCAACTCTTGCAGGCGAATATAGTCACCCCTGGCGGCGAATATCTCAAAGCTACCAAATCTTAAAAATGTTTGAGACACACGACAAACCACGGCGCCCGGCTCGGTTTTTGGATGCCCATCGTAAAACATGTCTCGCACCACCGGGTCACCGGTCAGCACCAAACTCAAAGCGCGCGTAGTCGGTATTCCCAGATGGTACATGGCCTCACTACAAAGATACTCCCTTATCGATGACCTCAATACCGCCAAACCGTCCGCCGAGCGCGAATACGGTGTTATGCCTGCACCCTTCAACTGTAAAGCCCAGCATTTATCCTCTCTGAAGATTTCTCCCAAGCCTATCGCGCGCCCATCACCCAGTTGCCCAGCCCACTGTCCAAACTGGTGCCCCCCATAGCACATCGCAAATGGCTTCATCCCCTCCAGCAAGGCGCTACCCGATAATAGATTCGCGTACGCAACTCGTTCAGCTCGATCTATTAGCTCACCATTTTGGTCTCCCAAACCCAACATTTTAGCCGTATCTGTCGACCAAACTGCCAATTGAGGTGCTGTACAGACTCGCGGAGAAACGTTGGAATAACATGCCTCAAGCACTTGGCGCGGCCTTACATCAGATGAAGTATCGCCCGACAAGCTATCAACAAAATGATTGGTAATTTGTACAGATTCCAGCATTTGAGATTGCGGATAGAAAACTTTTTACCTTTGCCCCCAATAACGCGCTAAACAATCAGATATTAATCACCGAATTCCGAATATCGCTGCGTTAGCGCCTTATAAATTTGATCTCGATAATTACTCTCCGATGGGTCGATTTCGGTCAGAACTTCAACCAAATGCTCATTATCTTCGCGCCCCCTCCAAATTTTTAGATAACTACCATCCTTATACCCGTTGTCCTGACGGAAAAAATTCAATACGTTCTTGCCCACATACCGTTGATACAAATCGTTGATATCCATATCCACCAATTTCGCCAACCCTGCGAAGCCCGCGACCGGAAAAGTACGCTCCGCTAGCACTTCGGTGGTAAACGCTTCAACACCGGCTAAAAAATCGCCGTATTGCTTTGGTTCAGATAATTCTTCTACTATTTTTTTGGATAGTTTCGATGGCTTATCCCCACTGGCTAACATCTGGCTCAAACCAAAGTGCCAAATATCCACTAACTCAAGCTTGATCTGCTCCTGATCAGGTGACTGGTGTTTCCACCATTTCCATCCGTAGTGATCCATTAACTCGGCGCATTCCACCCATATAGCCCGATACCATTCAAAGCCCTGATTACGCCAATCGGAATCCACCTTCTGATTCATCTGCTCTTGCATGTCGAGCATATTGCCAATCATAGTGTCGGTCATAGTATTGGTCATTTCCTGAGTCATTAATTCCTCATATACAAATCAATAGAGTCAACCCACGAATCATAGCAGTCGGACCGCAACGGCTGAATCTCTCAAACTTTTGACAGCAAGCAGATTGCGTGTGCCGCAATTCCCTTGCCCTGACCTTCAAACCCTAGTTGCTCGGTCGTCGTCGCTTTAACGTTTATTTGATTTTCACGCGCGCCCAGATCGCTGGCAATATTGACGCACATACCCTTTAAATATTTCGCCATTTGAGGCTGCTGCGCGATAATCGTGGAATCTATATTACCCACTTCATACGCGCGCTCAACCATAAGAGCAGCCACTTTCCGCAACAACTTTCGGCTATCAACACCTGACAGGTTCGGATCTGAATCAGGAAAATGTCTGCCAATATCCCCTTCCCCAAGAGCGCCGAGCAAAGCATCCATAATGGCATGCAACAAAACATCTGCATCAGAGTGGCCCTGCAAGCCATATTTATAAGGAATTTCTACACCACCCAAGATCAGTGGGCGCCCTTCTACCAGAGCGTGAACATCGTATCCTTGACCTACCAACAAAACGCGCGCCGCACGGTTACTCGCTACCCAGAAACTTGGGACGTTTCATTAATCGCCGCCCTGCCTTGGGCGAAGTCTTTTTAATGACTTCACTCTCTGTTTTTTTAGTTCTCTTGGTCGCAAATACGGCACGCTTTTCGGGTTGCTGAAACTCTTTGGCCTGACCTTCAAGAAAATACTCTGCTAACGGCAAGTCCGCGGGGGTGGTGATTTTTAAGTTGGTCTCCGACCCCTCTACAATAAGAGGCCTCATACCCAGAAACTCCATTGCGGCCGCCTCATCAGTCACTTTAACGCCGCGCTGATTCAAATCATTCAACGCGCCTCGTAGAGTTTGTAAACGAAACATTTGAGGCGTTTGTGCCAGCCACATACTCTCGCGAGAAACCGTCTTGATAATGCCTCCATTATGATCGGTTTCTTTTATAGTATCGGTAATCGGCAAACCAAGAATGCCTCCAATCGGATGCCGCATCACTTTCTTCGTCAACCTATCAATAAGTTCCTTGCTAATGCAGGGCCGTGCTGCGTCATGTACCAGCACCCAATCGTCAGGCCCAACATGCGGGCTCAAAGCATTGAGGCCATTGAGCACAGAATCAGACCGCTCAACACCGCCTTCAACCCGGCCCAAAAACTTCGGATGGGACGGTGCTAATTTTTGCCACCGAGAATCGTCAACTGCCGTTACAACAACAACACCAGAAATGATCTTGTGCGCAAGGAACACACCCATTACATGCTCAATAACCGTCTTCCCGGATATCTCCAAATATTGCTTTGGCACCGTCCGTTTCATGCGCTTACCACTACCGCCAGCAGCAATAACCACCCAACATTTACTCATATCTTTTTACCAATGCTCCCACCGTCTTGGTAAGTCAAGGAAACCAAGTCTGTCTAGAGATTATCTAGAACTGCGCAATCTACAATGACTCTCTGATTTGATTATTATAACCGGATTCCTGTAATACGAGCAGATATGTCCGTTTTATTCCACTTAAGTCCTTGGAACTCCTTCAATATTATATTGAAGGAGTACTGGTACAATCGCGGCCCCTAACCGGCAGCAAACGCAATGAATTCCTTATCCAAAAAGAGCCACTCCCCATTCGACCCAGTGCTGCCAGCAACATCCGGTGGGAGAATATTTTGGCGGCATTTGCATGGCAGCGCACAAGATCTGGCCATTGTTAAAGCCGCCCAAAGGAATAGCTTACAAGGGACCGCAACCCTATTAGTTTGTCGCAATGCCACAGATATATACCACCGCATACAAGCCATCAGGTTTTATGCCGATCCCGGTTTCGTAGGCAAGATTCGCCTATTCCCAGATACTGAATGCCTACCCTACGACCGTTTTTCACCGCATCAAGACATTACTTCGACGCGGCTATTAACCCTGTTAGATCTAAGCCATGGCTACGACGGCCTGCTAATAGCACCCGCAAGCGCCTTGTTACGACGTTTGCCGCCAAAAAACTACGTTAAAACAAGCGCATTCGATCTAAACCTTGGGCAACAACTCCAAACCGCAAGCTTTGCGCAATCTCTGGTCGATGCGGGTTACTACTCGGTAAACCAGGTAATGTCGGCGGGAGAATTTGCCATTAGAGGCGGTTTGATCGACGTATACCCCATGGGCACCGAAACACCTTTTCGCATCGACCTGTTCGACACAGAAATTGACAACATCCGGCTGTTCGACCCCAGCACACAGCGTTCTGGAGAGTCCGTGTCAAAAATGAGGATTCTGCCAGCCAAAGAATTTCCTACGCACGACCGGTCGATCAGCCTTTTTCGGCAACGATTTCGAGCACGATTTGAGGGTGACCCTCAAAAATCACGCGCTTACCGCGATTTAAGTAGCCGTATTATTCCGGCAGGTATTGAATGTTATTTACCCCTGTTTTTTGATCAAACCGTGAGCTTGCTTGACCATTTTTCTGACGATACGTTGCTCATCCTCGATGATGGTGTCTCGGAAGCCGTAGAAAAAGCCATCAGTGAAATCGAGGAACGCTTTCAATACGCTTTATTAGATGATGAATGGCCTGCACTAAAGCCTGAGGAATTAGCACTTACACAACAAGATTGGCTGAATAATCTCAAACCCAAAACCCGCATACAACTGTTAACCCTGAATCTCGATAATCAGAAGAAACATGTCTACGAATATCTGACGCGCAAGCCCACCGAGTTCAATATTAATGTTCGAAACGAAACCCCATTCGAACCTCTAGTCAAATATTTACAACAGAACCCAGGACGCGTTCTATTAGTGGCCGAATCCATTGGCCGACGAGAAGCTCTGAACGGATTGCTAAAAGAGTACGAACTCAACGCGACCATAGTCGAGTCTTGGCAAGAGTTCTTGCAAAGCAATTCAAGTTTGAACATCACCAACGCCCCATTGGAATACGGACTTAGACTCGATCAGGTCGGTAGTTCCAGCGACACTGAAAGCGGCATCGAAGTTATCACCGAGGCCCAAATATACGGCGAACGGGTACTACAAAAACGCCGCAGGTCAGATCGAAATAAAAACCCGGATGTGATTATTCGCTCTTTAGCGGAGCTAAAATTGGGAGACCCGGTCGTACATGATAATCACGGTGTCGGGCGCTATCGTGGCCTATGCACGTTGACCATTGACGGGCTCGATAATGAATACCTGACGCTTGAGTATGCAGGCAACGACAAGCTATATATACCCATCCTTTCGCTTGAGGCGATAAGCCGCTATGTCGCCGGTAATCCTGATACGGCTCCAATCCACAAACTCGGCACTGAAGCTTGGCTGAAAGCTAAAAAACGAGCACAAGAAAAGGCCTACGATGTCGCCGCTGAA
>JABJKL010000070.1 GCA_018660405.1 Pseudomonadota bacterium
CGGTCTGTACATGTTCACCATCAATCTAATCGGCTTGGGCTTTGGGCCAACCGCCGTCGCTTTGCTGACCGACTACCTATTCGGTGACCCACAGATGTTGCGCTATTCCATGGCTATAGTTGGGTCTATTTCCTGTTTCATTGGGTTGCTGCTAACGGTGTATGCGCAAAAACATTTTCGAGTGCAAAAAACGTCCTATGCCTCTTCTGAGCATCCTACCAATAGCATTGATGCCGTTTAACAATCTCTAGTTTGAGGTACATGCTGACAATACTTAGCGAGTCATTCGTTAGTCGGCACTAATGTAGCCAGCAGTGCTAGGTTAAAGGTTGTTTTTCATTAAACAGCGGTCGGAGTTCGCGCCTCAATACTTTGCCAGTAGCGTTGGTTGGCAGAGCACTGACAACGCGAAGCTGTTCCGGAAGTTTGAAAACGGCAATGCCAAGTTCTAGCAGGTAGGCAGATATTTCCTGTAATTCAATCGCTTCGCCTGGAGCGGGGACCACTACGGCTCCGACGCGTTCCCCCAGTATTTCATCATCGTAAGCTGTCACAGCGACTGCGCTGATTTTGGGGTGCCCGGCCAGCAAGCGGTCGATTTCATCGGGAGAAATGTTCATGCCGCCGCGTACAATGATGTCTTTCGAGCGACCAACGAAGCGATAGTACATTGATTTTTCTGGGTGTTCGGCTATCTCAAATACATCGCCAGTACGAAAGTAACCGTCGTCGGAAAACACCTCGGCATTGTCCTGCTCGGACTGCCAATAGCCGTCGAATACCGAGGGTCCTGATATTTCCAGTTCGCCCTGCTTTCCTGATACCAGGATTTCATTCCGGGTATCGGGATCAACAATTCGTGTTTTTGTCATCTTGGAGATGCGGCTTTTCCATTGCACGTTTGGTAAGCCGTATCGAGGAAAGTAAGCAGCTCTATTTGCCGAGTCGGGCACATCAATGACAGTTGAAGACAAGCTCATGCCTTCGTTTGAGCCAAACATATTATTGATCGGAATGTTGTACTCAGATTGAATCGTATCCACCAACCACTCCGTGAGGGGAGAGCCACCGGAACCAAGAATTCGTATGCTACTTAAATCCGCTGCCGCCATAATCTCTGGCTGCTTGAGCAGCATGTTGAGTACCGCGGGCGCAGCAACGGTATAGGTGATTTTTTCGTCGGCAATTTGCTGTAGGAAAACGTTGAGGTCAAGGGGGTGATGCATGACCAAAGTGCCGCCACTGAGTAGCCAGGGAAATAAAAATCCACCCAGACCCGCCATGTTAACGATTGGGAAGGGACTTAGCAGCACATCGCGATGTGTCAGGTTGGCGGCATCCAAACTGGAGATGCCCGAAATTAGCCAGTGATTATGACTGCGCGGCACGCCTTTAGGTGAACCCGTTGTTCCAGAAGTCCAGCAGATGGTAAAGATGTCATTGGCCGATGCCGGGTGCTCATCAATATATGTTTGCCAGTGCTTAGACGATTTTTGCGTAGATAATGCCAACGGCAAATTCCCATTGGCAATCTGATCACCAAAGCTAAATACCAGACAACTATCCATAAACAACAAGCCATGATCAACGCTCAAATTTTTCCCTTTGAGGTTAGATAGCGTGACGTACGCTGCCGGTGCGAGCTTGTCGATTGCTAGTTTTAGCTCGTGTGGTCCATATTGAACCGGAACCGGGCTAACTATTGCACCGAGTCGCGCCAGAGCCAAATAGGTGATTGGCAATTCGATAATATTGGGTAGCTGTACCACGACTATATCGTTCTCACGTATTCCGCCATCAAAAAACGCGATTGATAGGGCATCGATATGCTGACTAAGCTCTCTGAAATTAAGGCGTTTAGGTAAACCGTCAGTTATTGTCGCGCGATTGGCAGGGTCGATTAACGCGAGGTGGTCTGGTCGCTTGGCAGCTTCTGAATATAAGTCATAGATGGTTCTATTTCCCCACCAACCGGCCTTCGTGTTCTCATCGATACGTTGTTGGGGGGTGGTTTGCATAGAATTACGCTCCGATTGTTGCGGTAAAATACCCTGCCAGGCCGGCGAAGAATGAAAGTCTAGTTAGCGCGAATATATAAAGCAACAGGCTAACCTTTAGTTGGTCCGCGACATCTGTGTATTGCTAGTATTTATTGGCTGATTTGCGCTGAATTTGCTAATGATATACCCCTGAGTTTGTAGTCCTTATCATTAATGATATAGTAAAGTCTAGTTAGCGAAGTATGTCACCTATTAAAATTGTGCAACTCGGTACTATCAAATACAGAGGCAGTAATGAGTGAATCCACCATTAATGATGCAGCGAGTACAGCGCGGCTTAGCCCAGAAAATTTGCCCCTGACATTTCGGAATGTTGAGCCTCATTCGCCTGCTGGTGCTCCGCCTGAAGGAGGGCCGGACTGGATTTGGGAGGTTGACCACCCTTACCTGCATGGACTCTTTGCACCAGTGGATACGGAGGTGTCCGAAGATAAGCTCGTGGTTGAGCAAGGTGAAATACCGGCTGATTTGTACGGGATGTATGTTGTCAATGGCCCTTCGCAGCGATTTAAACCGGCGTCGAAATACCACTACTATGATGGTGACGGCATGCTCAATGCCATTCGCTTTAAAGATGGCGAGGCATCTTATGCGTCCAAGTGGATTCGGACATTCGAATTTAACGAAGAAGAAAAAGCGGGTAAAAACATATGGCCGGGGATATCGGGCCCATTTAATTATGAATTGCCGCACTCGCCGATAAAGGACAATTCCAATACCGATGTCATTTTCTACGCGGGAAAATTGATTAGCCTATGGTACTTGGCAGGCACTCCTTACAGCATTGAGCCGCTCACCCTGGAAACGCATGGTCCGGAAGACTTTAACGGCGCCCTGAAGCACAATTTATCTGCACACAGTAAAGTTGATCCCCGCACCGGTGAGTTACTATTTTTTAACTATCAGGATAAAGAGCCCTACATGAGTTATGGGCTCGCTGATAGCTCCGGAAAAATGTTGTTCGACATACCTATTGATATACCCGGCGCGCGTTCTCCACACGATATGGGGATTACCAAAAATTATTCAGTGTTGCATGACCTGCCTTACTTCCAAGATCCTAAGATATTCAAGCAACATAAGCAGCGCGTTGTGCGTTTTCATCGCGATGTACCGGCTCGCTTCGGCGTGATTCCTCGTTATGGCGGGTCCAGCGACATTCGCTGGTTTGAAGCTGAGCCATGTTACGTTTTGCACGTGGTGAATACCTGGGAAGAAGGGGATGAAATCGTGATGGTCGGTTGCCGGCAACCAAACCCCGGAGGCGTTCGCGACAAGAGTGAAGCCCCGCTACATTCGCAACTTAGCGAGCGGCGTCGGCAACATGAGCTATACCAATGGCGCTTTAATTTAAAGAACGGCGCGACACGCGAATGCGTATTGGATGATACCAATACAGAATTTCCAACCATTAATTCGATGCTTATAGGTGAGAAAACGCGGTACGCATACAATCAGCTGATTCCAGTCATGGATCCGAATGGCGGTGTAAGTGGTCGCTGCCAAACCTTTGATGCATTGTTTAAGTACGATGTCACCAATGGCAGTTACCAGCGCTACGATTATGGTGAACGACGATCGGGTAGTGAGACTCACTTTGCGCCCAAAAAAGGTGCTGGATTCGACATGGTGGAAGACGATGGTTATTTAGTCACCTATGTTCATGACGCAAACGATTGGACATCGCGGTGCCTGATATTTGATGCGCAGGATATCGAACAGGGACCGATTGCCATTGTGCGTATGCCCCGGCGTTTTAATATTGGGTTTCACGCCACCTGGGTTAGAGGTGAAGAATTGGGCTTATAACAGATGCGTTGGGGGCTAGTGACTTTTCGATTTGAACTAGGAGTTAAACTAGCGATTGATCTGTTGTTTAGTTTGCAATGCTAGACACTCGGTTTGATGGCTTATTGCTAACCCATCAGACGGCCTTGCCGGACATCTTCCATGTAGAGGCGACGATTACAGTGATCGCATACCATGACAAAGCCTTCGATAGACCCGCAAGACTTGTGTTTAATGAGGTCAGCAGGCCCGTTGTTCCCAGCTAACCAACGGTCGCCCCACTGCAATAGTGAGACAATAACCGGATAGACATCTTTGCCCATGGGTGTTGTGTCGTAGTGAATCATGCGTTTGTCGGTTGTGCTTTGGTTTTGAGTTAGTAAATTTAGCGATGACAGCATTTTTATTCGCGTTGACAAAACATTATTTGATATTCCCAGTGTTTTTTGTAGGGCATCGAACGTAATTACTCGATTAATAATGGCGTTTAGAACAAGCAGACTCCATCCATCGCCAACGATAACGGTAACCATCTCGTTGGCGGCTTTGGACTGATACTGATTGACGATGCGAGTTCGTCTCGTGGCTGGCGGCGCAAACTTTGTATTGGGAAAACGCGCAGCAAAGGATAGCTCGCCAGCTTTAACAGAGCCTGTGCAAGATCGGCAGACAAACTCCGGCGTAATCTGATGACCACAGCTAGTGTGAATGAGTTGTTCTGGTAGATGGTGTGGAGTTTGGTGCCAATGTTTATGCCAGCGCCATACCCCAAGAATCATGGAGTACAAATCCACGCCCTTAGGCGTTAACCGGTATTCAAAGATGAGGCGACGATGTTGTACCGGCTTCTTGTAATAAAGCTGATTGATAACCATCTGCCGAAGGCGGAGTATCAGGGTTTGTCGAGGTATGCCTAGGCGAGATTGAAAATCTTGGAATCGCCTTGTGCCTAGAAATGATTCTTTCAGGATATGGAGTGTCCAGGGGTCGCCAATAACACTGAGTGACTTGCTCAGTGATATGGGTACATCCCTAGCCTCTGATCTGGGCACTTGTAACCTTCAATAGATGTGATCTTCAACAGTATACTTGGTCTGTTTCTGGATTGCATTTGCTGCCAAAAACTGAAGCAGATACAAGCAAAATAATAAACACTACTCGAGGGTATTATTAGTATGAGCGAAAGAGAACGGCTAAATAAAAGGCTGCCGGTATTCTGCGCCCCGATGTTTCTAGTGTCGGGCCCAGAGTTAGTTATTGCTGCCTGCAAAGCTGGAATATCTGGATCATTTCCATCCACTAACACGCGCACAATCGAAGAGTTGGATCAATGGATGAAGCAAATTTCTGATGCGCTAACTCCGAATGATGCTCCGTGGATTATGAATCTCATAACGCATTCGAGCTATCCGCGGCTCGATGAAGATTTGGAGCTCGTTGCGAAATATAAACCGGCTGCTGTTATCACGGCTCTCGGCTCACCGAAACCTGTTATGGAAACCGTTAAGTCCTACGGTGGTCTTGTATTCGCTGATGTTGTGAATCTAAGGCTCGCGAAAAAAGCAGCGCAGGCAGGTGTTGACGGATTAGCTTGTATTAGCTCAGGAGCGGGCGGGCATACCGGGGAGCTATCGCCGTTCGCGTTTATCTCTGCTGTTCGAGAATTCTTCGACGGTTATATCGCCGTTGGTGGGGGGATTTCCGATGGCGCTGGCATTGCCGGTGCCATCGCCGCCGGCGCCGACTTTGTTTATATGGGCACGCGGTTTCTAGCGGCTAAAGAAAGTATGGCGCCACAGGAGTACAAAGAGATGGTAGTTGCGGCGACATCGGAGGATTTGGTTGTCTCAGCTGCGATCACCGGAACGAAAGCGTCGTGGTTGAGGGCAAGCTTGCAAAAGGCGGGGCTAAATCCGGATAGTCTGGGCGAATCAATAGAGAGGAATTACACAGGAGTCTCGGGCAAAAAACGCTGGAACGGCATATGGGCAGCCGGTCAAGGTGTTGGCCGCAGTCGGACGATTGAGCCGGCTGCCGCTATTGTCGATGAACTGGAGCGTGAATATCGAG
>JABJKL010000104.1 GCA_018660405.1 Pseudomonadota bacterium
AAAATATTGAGATAGCCGACTTCCCAGACCTTTATACAAAAATCCACATCATTAAAAGCCACCGCGAATTGGGTTTCGTCGAACCCACCCAATTCATCGTAGATTGCACGACTCACCATCATCAATGCACCCGTCACCGCGGTTACGTTCTGAATAAGTTGTAAGCGGTTAAAATAACCTTCGTGGAAAGCGGGCAAGTTCTTGTGCAAATGCCCCGCATACCCTCCCAGACCCGTACCGATTCCGGCATGCTGAATTGTATTGTCTGGATAGTAAAGTTTGGCACCGACCACACCGATCTCGTCTCGTTGAGAATGCTCCAATAAAGACTCTATCCAATCGGGCGTAAGTACTTCGATATCGTTATTGAACAATACAACATGTTCGCCCGAGCTATGTTGTACACCTAAATTAATCAACGCCGAAAAATTAAATGCCTGATTAGACTCAATAAATTTTATCCGGCTGTCTTCCTCCTCTAACTGTTTCATCTCTTTGTAAAGGATAGGGGAAACACTATTGTTCGATACACCAATAATTTCGTAATTTTGATAAGTCGATAACTTTTTTATTGTGCCAATACATTTATCGAGCAGGAACGGCTTATCCTTAAACGGAATAACAATGCTTACCAAAGGCTGCCCAACAATCTGCCGCTTCACTCGGAAATAATGTAATTTATTGCCATCTAACACTTCCGCCTTTTCGCCTCTTCGGGTTAACGCGTCGCTAATTGCTCTCCGGGCATTCTCATGTGCGGCAGGTTTCGCTTCGGGGTTTAAAGCTGTAGAACCCTCGATCATTCGCCAGTGATAAAGAGGCTTTGCAACGTGTTCAATTCCTTTAGATTGCTCGACCGCCCGCAAAAACAAATCATAATCTTGCGCCCCCTCGTAACCCTCTCTAAACCCCCCAACACGTTCAAACAAATCGCGCTTTATGAGCACCATATGTGTGATGTAATTTTGGGATAGCAATAAATCAGGAGAAAAGTCAGGTTTAAAGTGTGGATTCTGTAATTCGCCATCTTCTATAAGAAAATCTTCATCGGAATACACAAACTCAGCGCCAGTTTCCTGAGCTTTAAGCGATAACTCTAATAATGCGTTTGGTGCCAACGCATCATCGTGGTCAAGCAGCGTCAGGTAAGACCCCTCTGCCATTGATGCGGCACGATTACTGGCGATAGATATATTTTCATTACGCTTGCTAAACTGAACCTTAATCTGGTTGTCGGTAATAGACTCGAGAAACTCTCGCGTCGCCTTGTTATGTGAACCATCATCGACAATACAAAGTTCCCAGTTTGGGTAAGATTGGCGTCGCACCGAATCAAGCGTTTGCTCAAGCAGCTCAGGTGCCAGGTTATAAACCGGCATAAGAATGCTGACCAGTGGTGATGACTTTAGTTCTTTGGTGTTACGCCAATAGTTGTAAGGGCGAGAGCCCAGCCATTGTTCATATTCGTTGGGAGCACGTTCGACAGAATCGATAACAACTTCCACGACGGGGTCAATTTCACTGGCATGACGATGTCTCAAGTGCCGCATCAAGCCCAGCACGCCATGCTGCCGTAGTGCTGCAAATGGCCTCAACAACTGAGGGCCCAAAAGCCGTAACTTAGGTAAAAGCCCTCTGTGCAAGATATCCCTGTAAACCTCGGCGTACCGCCAAATTTTTGAACTCTTTATTATCGCCAGTTCATCCTCGGCACACACCACACGGTCGTTTAAGCTAGCGATGTCCACCAAGCGTTCCTCAATGATGTCGCTCGCCATCATAAAGCGATCAGAGGCCACCAAATACTCTCGTGAACGGGGATAAACAACTTCGAATTCCACAAACAACTTTTCACCCGGTTTTATTCGTCGTCGTAGCTCAAGATGGAATTCGATCCAGTTATGAGGCTCGTATAAATAATACCCGGTTCCAAAATCACCTGTTTCAAAATACATTCCCCCCATCGAGTGCGCCCGCGCATGTATTTGGTGCTCGCCCTCGATAAACCAAAGCACTTCTTCGCTCTGTTCGCTCACAACCAGTAGCCGTACCCCATAGAGCCTGAAAAACCCCGCTAATTCTTCCCAATACAAACCACTTGGATCCAAGCGCAAAAATTGAAGTGCGTGCGCTGCCTCGGGCAAAGCTATTCGCACGCACTGTTGCTCGCGACTTGCACCCGCTTTAGTGATAGCGCGCTGTTGCGGAATATAATCCTCTTTGTCGCGGCGCCAAAACACCACCATATCCGGGTCAACCGGGTTCTTTCTCTCCACAAATGGTGCATGCAAATCCATCAATATGGGTGCCGAAGATGCCACGTTCTGTAGCAATTCGTCTTTTTCCAATAAATCATCGAGCATAGCCTTCCCAAGTGGCTTGCCAACCAGCTCAAAACAATGGAAAACCAGATCAAGTGTGTTGATCAGCCTTCTGGATATCGAGTATTCGAACAACAAGCTGCGATAACTGGCTACGAAAATAATAATCGCCCGAAATAACAACAGCTCAGCGAATACTGGCCATTCGGTATGCCACTCTTTATCGATCACCTCATACCGGCCATCAACAAGGACAATGTTGCTGGGCAACAAATCGAGATTTAAATTTTCGGCTTTTTCCAGAAAGGTAAAGTACTCGCGCACACCTTGATCAAACTCATCAAAATGTTTTTCAGACAGGAGCGCTCGCGACCAAACAACCGACAATAATGGGCCATCATAATAAGGCTCAACCGACTCTGGGCTATGTATAACCCCATTAACTGCACCGCTTCGCTGCGCGGCCTTTTTATCAATAAACTCTCGACACACCCGGTTCACGCCAGCCGACTTTTTTGCCAGCGTACAGTACTCTACACGCCTGTTAAATTTGGGTAAATGTGCAAAATCCGGTGCTGCTAGTTTGCTTATTGCACTCGAAGACTTCGCGGCGAGAATCAGGAATGAGTTTGCTATCTGGCCGAGATACCCCCCCTCGCAAGCCGCTCGCCAGAGCAGCATTTCGCGTCCACCCATATCGAGGTACTCAAGATAGTCTCTTGAACGCGTGCATTCCAGAAGATTGGACGCGTATTTATGTTCCGCGGCAAACTTCTCAGAAATGACCAGATCAGGAATTTTGTAATCAGGAAACGGATACAAAACCTCGTTTTCACCCAAACCTGCATCCGTTAGCTGCGTTTGCCATTCACCATAAGTGTAAGTCTTAATCCCAGCACTCTGCGGATACCCACTAATGCCTATGTACGACTCGGCATAATGATCCTCATTGGCACCCATAACGTACTTCAGACCGGTACGATTTTCGATCGCGATTAATATCGTACCATCATCTTTCATGGCCGATTTTCCTTTGCTTAGAAGAGCCTGTAATGCCTCCTCATCGCTCAAACCATCGGAAAACCGGCCAGCGTACTCGGTAACACCAACATATAAAACCAGATCGTAAGCACCCTCAGAAAATTCAAAATCATTGAAGTTACCCGTCGCTATCGTGACATTATCCAAGCCTCTACAGCGCAATGCCGCAAGCTCAGCCCGCACTGGTGAGCCTTCGACCGAATCCACTATCAGGCCTTGCTCGCCCAGATAACGAGTAATAGCTCCACAGCCACAGCCAAGTTCGAGCACCCGCTTACAAGAAGTTAAATCAAAACCCCGTAGTAAGTTGGCACGAACCGGCGTTAGATGGTATTCACTACCCCAATCACGAATATGACCTTTAAGCTCGTCAGAATGGCTGCTCAGATCGGTAGCCTCTGTCAAAACCGTCCTTAAATATTGCTCGGTCTCAGAGCCGTCAGAATACGCAAAATCACCTTGTGCAGCCGGGTGTACATAAACGCCATGGTCATTCTGAACCAGCATGTTGAGCTTGATTAACGATGCCTTCACTGAACTTCCTTGATCTCACCATTGAGTGCCGCCAGACCAAATGCCGTCTGATTATCCTCGACTCGCAGATGAATCATGTCGTAGCGGCGGTCGATCGCAACGTTGTCTTTATCGTTATCGTCCTGGGCCACACCCAGAGAGATAAAATAATCGCCAGCGAGTAAGTTCAATTTTAGCTTACATTGAAACTGTAAGGTCTCGCCTTGCTTGCCGGACGAAGAAACCTTGCCGTTAATACGCGAATTAGTGCCATAGATCGCAGTGCCATCTGGAGTTTTGACGGTAACGCCATAAATCAATCGATCAAGGCCACTATGGAAATGCACCGCAAAACGCAGCAAAACGCTGGCTCCACTAGAGCATCTATGCCGCACCGCCTCATCACCACAAGTAATCTGATAATCAATGATCTCGGCTCGCCGATCTCCCCATCGATGTTCGGCGGCATTATACGTCGGGTGATTGGGGCAAGCGTCAACCGTGGGATCAAGACTGAGCTGACCTTCGTCATTTTTATCGACCCCCCCATTGCGGTTAGCCAAATCAACCGAATCAGAAGAAAACATCATTTCTAAATATTCATGAACCACGTCTTTGGGTTCGCCCGATTTTCGAGCCTCGCCCTCATCCAGCAAAATTGCCCGGTCACAATAGTTAATAATGCTCTCAGTCGAATGCGTTACAAATAAAATGGCAACGCCCTGATTCTTCATCTCTTCAAGCCGACGAAAGCATTTGCGTTGGAACCGAATATCCCCAACCGCCAGCGCCTCGTCAATGATGAGAATATCGGGTTGCATATTAATCGCGACCGCAAATGCCAAACGCACATACATACCGCTTGAATAGGTTCTAACCGGTCGGTGCATAAACTCACCCAAGCCAGAAAACTCGACAATATCGGGTAGTTTTTCATGGAATTCTTCACGACTTAAACCCAGGATCGAAGCATTAAGACGCGCATTTTCCATACCCGTGAATTCGGGATTAAAACCGGCACCTAACTCCAACAAGGCAGAAATTCTTCCCTTGGTATAAACCTCGCCAGAGGTTTCCTGCAAGGTTCCGGCAATGATCTGCAATAAAGTTGATTTGCCCGATCCATTTTTTCCAACAATACCTACCGTCTCGCCACGGTGGAGCTTTAACCCAACACCTTCCAGGGCCTTGAACTCATCACTCAACTTCAGTTTGTTGCCGAATAAAGATTGCCAAAGGCGATGTATTGGTTTGCGATAACCTTGATAAGTTTTGCAAACATTATCCACCGAAACCAATAACTCAGATGACATCGGCGAAGCCTCGACGTGTGCGACTGAACCACCAGTAGCCACACACCAAACTGAACAAACCGACCAGGGTATAAATGCCCAGGTGATACCAGTTGGGTAATTCACCCCACATCAGCACTTTACGCAATTCAATAACAATCGTGGTAATGGGATTCATATAAATGAACACTTGCCATTGTTCTGGAATGCGTGAAATGGGGAAAAAGATCGGCGACATAAAAAGCAAAATAGTTGCCACCACACCGACCATCTGGGCAATGTCGCGCACATACACGCCCAGGGATGCTAAAAACCAATTCATTCCTAAAATAAGCAAAACCAATGGTGCCAACACCAAAGGCGCTAAAAATGCCGTTAACGGTATAGTAAAACCCGCTACCACCATGAATATCACCAACACCAAAAGACTCACAGCAAAGTGAAACAGCGCAGAGCAGAGCGTAACCAACGGCAGTATTTCCAAAGGGAAGACTACTTTTTTAACGAGTTGGACATTGCCGGTAATCAAGCCTGGCGCGCGCGTAAGACATTCAGTAAATAATGCGTGCACAATCAGCCCGGAAAACAGGATCACGCCGAATTGAATTTCGCTTTCCTGCTCCAGACCCCAGCGTGTTTTAAACACAACACTGAATACGAACATATAGACCGCGAGCATTATTAGCGGCAAAACGAACGACCAAACAATACCCAGCATCGACCCACGGTACCGCTGCAACACTTCACGCAGGGTCATCTGTGCTATCAGATAACGATGCTTCAGCAAACTCCTAATCAATCTATTGCTCCCCCAACGAACGACGTGCGAAATTAATCCCGTACCCCACCCTGTTTGTCCAAATCGAGCACTCTGAGCAAATATTGCCCATAGCCATTCTTTTTATATTTTTCACCCAGAGCCTGCAGCGCTTCATCATCGATATAACCATTACGCCAGGCGATTTCTTCGGGGCAGGCAATTTTCATGCCCTGTCTATTTTCAATCGTTTCAATGAACATGGATGCCTGCAACAAGGACTCGTGCGTCCCCATATCCAGCCAGGCCATTCCACGCCCCAAAACTTCTACCGATAAGTCACCCCACTCCAGATACTGCTTGTTTACCTCGGTAATCTCTAACTCGCCACGCTCGGATGGTTTGATTTCCCTGGACACATCGATGACACGATTATCGTAAAAATAAAGCCCGGTAACGGCGTAATTCGACTTGGGGTTGTCAGGCTTTTCTTCAAGGCTCAAGGCGCGCCACTGATCGTCGAACTCAACCACGCCATAGCGCTCCGGATCCTGCACTGGGTAGGCAAACACGGTCGCCCCTTTGTCTTTAGCCGCCGCTCGCTTAAGCGCCACAGAGAAATCGTGCCCGTGGAATACGTTATCACCCAACACTAACGCGCAGGTCTCTTTACCTATAAATTCAGCCCCAATAATGAAAGCTTGTGCCAAACCATCGGGGGATGGTTGAACCGCGTACGACAGATTAATGCCCCAGGCAGAACCGTCACCCAACAACTGCTGAAAACGTGGCGTATCGGATGGCGTAGAAATGACCAATATATCCTTAATACCCGCCATCATCAGCGACGACAACGGATAATAAATCATCGGCTTGTCGTATACCGGTAACAACTGCTTCGAAACGGCCTGCGTTACCGGGTGCAAACGACTGCCTGAGCCTCCAGCCAGAATAATACCTCTCATAATAGATGCTCCTTCAAATTGATCTTATTGTTTGGTGCCTGGGGCACCTCTGGATGATTCTGGAAGAAGTAGATTGGGTTTAAAATGTTCAAATTTGAGGCGCGAATCGCGCGTAATAGCTGGCTATTGCGAAGATTCGCAACAAAGAAGTTGGACATTTTGAGCCTAAGATACGATTCCATGAATTAACCAGAGGTGCCCAGCCGCTCGCCGCGATATTCCGCAGCAACCGCTTTACACCAGGGCTCGTTTTCAAGATACCAATCCACGGTTGCCGCAAGACCTGTTTCAAAGGTCTCGTCAGGCAACCAATTCAACTCGTCAGCAATTTTGGTAGCATCGATGGCGTACCGCTGATCATGCCCCGCGCGGTCTTCCACAAAAGCAATAAGCGCTTGGTATTTTGAGCCATCTGCGCGCGGCCTACGCTTATCGAGCAAAGCGCAAAGCGTTTTGACCACTTCGATATTCTGCTTTTCATTACGTCCGCCAACATTGTAGACCTCGCCGGGAATGCCTTGATTAGCGATTTTCCAAAGCGCCTTTACGTGATCCACCACGTAAAGCCAGTCGCGAACATTGTCGCCCTTTCCGTAAATCGGCAAAGGCTCACCCGCTAGCGCTTTGTGAATAATCAGCGGTATGAGTTTTTCCGGAAATTGATACGGCCCGTAATTATTCGAACAACTTGAAATCACCACCGGCAAACCATAAGTTTTGTGCCACGCCCGCACCAAATGATCTGACCCTGCCTTGCTCGCAGAATACGGCGAATTTGGTTTGTAGCGGGTCGTTTCGGTAAACAAACCTGTGTCACCAAGGCTCCCGTACACTTCATCGGTGGAAATGTGGTGAAAGCGAAATGCTTTTGACCGAACGCCGGTGAGTGTTTTTTGGTATTCGCTCGCAGTCTGCAGCATCGTATATGTGCCGACCAGATTTGTTTGAATAAAATCGCCCGGATCATCAATCGAGCGATCCACATGCGATTCCGCTGCCAGATGCATCACTGCATCCGGTTGGTGTTTTTTCAATAAGCCACGAATCCCTTGCGCATCGAGAATGTCCATTTGATAAAAATGGTGACGCTCATGGTCTGCTGAATCACCCAGCGACAATAAACTGCCAGCATAGGTTAGCTTATCGACATTGATCACAGTGGTTTCAGTGTTTTCGATCAAATACCGAACCAGCGCTGAGCCAATGAAACCGGCACCACCAGTGATTAATACAGTGTTATGCATACTTAATTCCAACTAATGTTTATGAGTGTGTTCAGTATTAGATTCATCGCCAACTTGCCGAAATGACAAACCGCTAACAAAACCAGGAACCATCACACGATCCGCCCCAAAAACTTGCTGCCACTCACGGCTCAACTTTTCAGCCCCTTGTAAAGCGGTTACAAGCAATACGCTATTTTTCGGTACTTTCGAGCTCTGTTTCCAAACCGGAAGACCGAAATACTGATCGAGTCCCGTATTCGGATCGTACAAACCGACTACGTCAATCTCACAATTCAGCGATTTAAGATACGCAAGCTCGGTTAGATCCGATAGCCCAGCCAACACGATGCGTTGATGCCCAAGCTCGAGCGCCTGTTGGTAGAGGTCCAAATACCAATCGCCTGCCTGACGAAACAAGGTAAATGACGTAGACAGAAAATCTGTCGTCAAGCGGGCTTTTTCGGCGAAACCTTTGGGCGTGAGATAGTAAAGATACTGATTCGCGCTAGCGGTCGTAACCTTAACTAACCCTTTACGAATACAACGTTTCAAATAAGAGTTGGTCAGCCCCAGCGCCACACCCAATTGCTTGGCAAGATTTCGCTGACTAACGTCATCGCGCTGCTCGATTGCATCGAGCAAACCCAGTGTTAATCGATCTTCTTTGGAGGTGGCGTTCACAGTTTGAACACTATACGTTCATTTTTTGAACGGGTCAAAGGTGGAATTGGAAACTACTGCGCAATCGGGTGCTAGTCTATGGCCGCTAATTGCTGCGATCTCAACCGGTCGACGCAACACATTGGCTAAATCGTTCTGCTGGTGTTCGATAGTCTAACGTTTTTCTCGGTCGCTCGTTTAGCCGTCTGGCTACGGCATTTAGTTTTGCTTGCGAATGCACGGATAAGTCAGTTCCTTTCGGGAAGTACTGCCTAAGTAAACCATTAGTGTTCTCATTCGATCCACGTTGCCAAGGGCTGTGTGGATCACAGAAGTAAACGTCAACGTCGGTGGCTAGTGTGAATCGCTTGTGATCAGCCAGTTCCTTGCCACGATCCCAAGTGAGTGATTTGTACAGTTCGCGGGGTAATTTGTGGGCCTGCTTGATCAGCGCGTTGATTACCGTCTTGGTGTCCTTGCCATCAACCTTGGCCAGCATTACGTAACGTGTGTGACGTTCCACCAGCGTCGCAATATGTGTGTTGCGTGGCCCGGAGATAAGGTCGCCCTCCCAGTGACCGGGCACGGCCCGGTCTTCTACCGAGGCTGGCCGCTCACTAATCGATACGGCATCGGTGATCCTGCCGTGATCGTGTGTCTTCTGCGTGTGATGCCGTGAACGACGCATGGCACGCGTCTTCCTAAGATGCTGAAGAAGCTCTTTCTTTAAGGCTCCACGGGCTTGTATAAAGAGGCTGCGATAAATGGTTTCGTGTGACACTTGATAGTTCTCGTGATCAGCATACGTATGTTTTAACCAGCCAGCAATCTGTTCGGGCGACCACTCCATTGTGAGTTTGCTTGCCACG